>JBGSTE010000290.1:0-4977 GCA_041736655.1 Phycisphaeraceae bacterium
CCTCGTTGGGCGCGCTGCTCGTCGGCGTGATCGTGACGGGTCTCTTTGTGGCCATTTCAATGACGTCGGGCGGCGGTGCCAAGAGCGGGTTCTGGCGTCAGCTTCAGGCGGATATTTACGGCAAGACCGTTGCGCTGATCAACGCCGACGAGGGCCCGGCCTACGGCGCGGCGCTGCTGGCGGGCGTGGGCGTGAAGGTCTGGTCCAGCGTCCCGGCCGCGTGCAAGGCCGCGATCCGCGATGTGCAGGTCATCAAACCCGATACCGCCAAGGCCAAGCGCTACAGCACGTACCACCGGCAGTACCAACGGCTCTACGGCGCGCTCAAAGATGAGTTTCAGATGATCGCCAAACTGGGCTGAGTAAATCCATTAAACTGCGGCAAGCGACTCGCAAACACACCCCCTTAAAGAGGAAGCAGAAGAACCCCATGGCCGACGAACAGAACAAGACCAACGTGCAGATGCGGATCGATGAAACCAAGGCCCGCGCGACCTACGCCAACGCCTTCCGCCACCACGCGACGCCGCAGGAGTTGATCCTGGACTTTGGCATCAACGTGATCACGCAGGCCAAGCCCGCCCAAGGCGGCAACCCGGCCGAGGCGCAGATGAACTTCCAGATCGACACGCGTCTTGTGCTGAACTACGTGACGGCCAAGAAACTGGCGGGCATGCTGGTGCAGGTGGTCCAGGGCCACGAAAAGCGCTTTGGCGAGATCAAGCTCGACCAGTAAGCCTTGACGAAACGCGAATATTAGAAGCGATCTGTGGCCGGTCACTTGCCGTGAGCCGGCGTGTTCTGTCTGTTACCATACCGATCCAAATCCGCGGAACAACCAACCCGCCGCTGAAGGATGCGATTGTCCATGGCCGCTAATAAAGACCTGAAGTTTGTCACCCGACACTGGAACGATACCGAGGCCGCTGCTCAGAAGACCGGCCTTGACCGACTGGTCTACCGCTCGAACAAGCTCGGCGAAGACCAGCGCGTAACCAACACCGGCGGGGGCAACACCTCCAGCAAGGTTCAGGAAGTCGACCCGCTGACCGGCAAGGCCGTCGAGGTCCTGTGGGTCAAGGGCTCGGGCGGCGACCTGCGAACCTCCAAGCGCGCTAACTTCGCGTCGCTGGAGATGGCTAAGCTCTACCAGTTGCAGGAGGTCTATAAAAATAAGCCCAACAACGGCGTCAAGACCCCGGCCGAGGACGACATGGTCGACCTCTACCGCTACTGCACATACAACCTCAACCCGCGCGCTTCGTCGATCGATACGCCGTTGCACGCCTTTGTCCCTTTCAAACACGTCGACCACACGCACCCGAACTCGGTCATCGCCATCGCAGCGAGTAAGAACGGCCCGCAGGTGATGAAAGAGGTCTTCGGCGAAGACCTGTTCTGGCTGCCGTGGATGCGCCCGGGCTTTGAGTTGGGCCTGGCGCTCGAAGCCGGCTGCAAGCAACACCCCAAGGCCAAGGGCGCGATCATGGGCCAGCACGGCCTGATCAACTGGGCCAACGACGATCAGGCCTGCTACGAACTGTCGCTCGAACTGATCGACAAGGCGGCGCGCTACATCGAGGCACGCGACAAGGGCGACAAGACCTTCGGCGGCCAGAAGTACAAGTCGCTGGCCGAAGACAAGCGCAACGCCCTGCTGGTCAAGCTGCTGCCCTGGCTGCGCGGCAAGGTCAGCACGCACGCACGCATGATCGGCACGGTGCAGGCGGACGACACGATCCTGCGCTTTGTCAACAGCGTCGATGCGCCGCGGCTGGCCGAGCTTGGCACGTCCTGCCCCGACCACTTCCTGCGGACAAAGATCAAGCCATTGTACGTGGACTGGGACCCGGCAACCGGCGACCTGGCTTCGCTCAAGGCCAAGCTCGAGGCGGGCCTGGCACAGTACGTCAAGGACTACGCCGCGTATTACGAATCCTGCAAGCACGCCAACAGCCCGGCGATGCGCCAGCCCAACCCCACCGTGGTTTTGATTCCGGGCATCGGCATGATCGCGTGGGGTAAGAGTAAGAGCGAGAGCCGGGTGACCGCCGAGTTCTACAACTGCGCGGTGGAAGTGATGCGCGGGGCCGAGGCCGTGGGCGAATATATCGCCCTGCCCAAGCAGGAAGCGTTCGATATCGAGTATTGGCTCCTCGAAGAAGCCAAGCTGCAGCGCATGCCCCCCGACAAGCCCCTGGCCGGTCACGTGAGCATCGTCGTCGGTGGCGGGTCGGGCATCGGCAAGGCATCGGCGCTGCGCCTGCCGCCGGAAGATGCGCATGTCGTGTGTGCAGACCTCGTCGCCGCGACCGCACAGACAACCGCCGACGAAATCACCGCCAAGTACGGCATGGGCATCGGCGTCGCGGGTACGGGCCTCTCCGGCTGCGGCCCGGCGATCGGCCTCTCCATCGACATGACCGACCGCGCTTCCTGCCGGGCCATGCTCGAACAAGTGGTCCTCGCCTACGGCGGCATCGACGACCTGGTCATCACTGCCGGCCTCTTCGCAGCGCCCGATGACAATGGCGTCGTCGCGGATGTCCTCTACAAAAAGAGCTACGAAGTCAACGTTGTCGGCCCGACCTTCCTCAGCGAGGAAGCCGGCAAAATCTTCAAAGATCAGGGCATGGACGGCTGCTCGATCGTCATCACCACCAGCGTCAACGCGGTCGTCGCCAAGCCCGGCTCGATCGCCTACGACACCTCCAAGGCCGCGAGCAACCACCTCATCCGCGAACTGGCGGTCACCCTGGCACCGATGGTCCGTGTCAACGGCGTCGCGCCCGCGACGGTGATCGAGGGCAGCAAGATGTTCCCCCGCGAACGCGTCATGGCGAGCCTGGCCAAGTATTCGATCGCCTTTGACAACAGCGAGTCCGACCAGTCGCTGCTGGAGAAGCTCGGCAAGTTCTACGCCAGCCGCAACATGCTCAACGCCGTGATCCGCCCCGCCGACCAGGCCGAGGCGATCTACCAGATGCTTGGGCCGGCGTTTAAGAAAACCACCGGCGCGATCATCCATGTCGACGGCGGATTGAAGGACGCGTTCCTGCGGTAAGAAGTTTAAGACAAGCGATTACGCGGCAAAGCCGCGTCGCTTCAGTTGCATGGGCGCGTCTTACTTGACACCGTCGACCAGCGCCTGGTCCGCGACGATCTGGATGTCGTGCAGTGTCTTCTCGCAGATCGAGCCGGTGTGCTTGTCGGCGATGCGGACCTTCAGGCGGTAGCCGCCTGCGGTCAGGCGCGCGGGCAGGTCGACGGGGTAGACGATGAAAAAGTCTCGCCTTTTATTGCGGGAAACGTCGGACAGTTCGATAGGCCCCTGCCGCCAGACAGTGGTTTCTCCCGTCGCGTCGTAGAGTTCGATCGACTGTTCGAGTTTGACGGTGAATTGGCCGTCCTCGGTCGGCTCGTGGTGGAAGTTTTCCAGTTCGACATAGACGAGCACGCGGTTCTGCCGGCCCGAGAGGAATCGCGATGCGGCGAAGGGCTCGTACACGCCGTAGCTGTCGACTCGCCGGCAGAGTTCGAGCGCCTGGATCGCCAGCGGCTGGGCGCCAAAGACTTGGTCGATCTGCTCGATCATCTCGCGTCGCGTGAGCGTTCGCTTGTCGTCGCCGGCCAACTCGTCGTAAGCCACCGCCAGCATCTGGTGGAAGCGTGCGACCTGTTCACGCGATCGCGGGTCGAGCTGTTCGAGTAGCGAAGGGTCCAGCTCGTGCCGTGGGCTGGTGACGCTCAGTGCGGCGACCATGAGGGCCTTCGTCTTGGCCGGGTCCTTGCCGTCAACGATGCGGGCGACCAACGCGTCCAGCAGCGCCTGCTGCGAGGCGCTATCGAGGTCGGCCTCGGGCTGCTGAGCCGGGTTGCTGCCTGCGCCGGTGCCGGCTGTGCCCGTGGGGGTCACTGGATGACTCACCGGGCGATTGACACCCGTGGCCTGTTCTTCTTTCTGTTTGGCGAGTTGCTCCTGGCGCTGACGGACCGCGTCCATGTACTGGTCGCTGAGTTGCTTCTTGAGCTGCTGGTTGTCGGTCTCCAGGGCATCCAGGCGTGACAGGAGCCGTTGCAACTCCATCGCGTCCGGCGGTGCGTCAGGGTCTGACTGGCCCGTGCCGTTGATGCCCGCCGTGCGCGGGTCGGCGTCGGCCTGCTTCGGTGGCTGGGGCTGGGGGTAGAGTGCCGGCTGGCGCGAGCTGGCGGGGCCCGAGCCGCAGCCGGCGATGGCTGCCGCGCCCGAGGCGAAGAGGCCGACCATCAGAATCTGACGCAGACGTCGCATGATGCCTCCATGCATCTGCCACGCAATTCACGCGGCGGTTCATCCATGAACTTCAACCACCCATCCTAGGCGGTGCGCAGGTCTTGCGCGTCCCTTTACTTATCGGCCAGTGTGACGCACAGCGCTTCAAGATTCCGCCGGGCATCGCCCAGGCCTCTCTTGGTCCGCGCGTCAACCCGCAGGGCGGTCTGCAAAAGCGTCAGCGCCGTCGCCTGGTCGAGCCTGCGAACAACGTCCATGAACGGCCGGGTCTGATCGCCCCAGAGCTTCATCGCCTTGGCAATGTCGGCTTCGCCCTGGCCGGCGGCCTTCATCGACCACGCGACCGCGAGCTTTCGGCACAGGTCGATCGCCGCCCACATCACCGGCACCTCGTCCTGCCGCGCCAAGTCAATCAGCTCGTGCACCATCATCAACGGCTCCTTCGCCGAGTGCCGGGCCATGCCCCGAAGCAGCGGCTCCTGCATGACCCAGGCCTTGGCGTCGCTGGACTGGCCGACCGATGCGTTAACCAGGGGCAGGTCGATCACCGTCGCGCCGTCACCGGCCGCCATCACCGCCAGCTTGCCCAGCTCCGAATCGAGCATCATCAGGTGCGGGCCCACGCGATCGACCAGCGCCGCCGCCGCGTTGGGCTTGAGCTCCGCCTGGTGGTGCGACCGCGCCCGCTCGGTCAGCCACTTCGC
>JBGSTE010000351.1:0-3943 GCA_041736655.1 Phycisphaeraceae bacterium
TATGGTTTCTGGCTGCCCAATGACCCGCGCGGGTCTTGGTCGGACACGATTCGCAGTTATGAAATAGCACGATTCGGCCCGCCGACGAAAGTCCGCACCACGCGATCGGTCGCGGCACAGCCACACGACCATGCCAAGCGGCAGGCTGCAAAACGGACCCTGAACTATCCGCCTGTCAAGTTTACGGGGACTCAGGCGTTACACCTTGCACAAGGGTTCAAGCTGGCGTGTGAAGAAGGCGCTTATCGTCCGCTTGCACTGGCGGTCCTGCCTGACCACACGCATCTGTTAATTGCGTATCACCAGCGCGATATCGATCAGATCGCTTCACACCTCAAGGCCAGAGCGACACGGGCGTTGTCGGATGCATCGATCAACCCGATGACACACTACGTATCGTCGAGTGGACGTGTACCTTCTCCCTGGGCGCGCAAGTACTGGTGCCCGTTTATCCTGAGTGAAAATCAGATGCACATCGCGGTGAACTATGTGAATGACAACCCGGTCAAGGCGGAGTTGCCGCGTCAGCGATGGTCGTTTGTTCGGCCATACAAGGCTTGAGTGTTAGAACGGTTTGTGCGCGGCCAAGCCGCGTCGCTTCGTACGACAAGGATCATGTTGCTCAACGAAACCACGAAGCTACGCGGCTTGGCTGCGCGCATTCTTACAGCAATTTCGCGATCACCGAGTCGGCGACGAACAGGCCCTTGCGGGTCAGGCGCAGGTGGTTGTCGGCGCGCTCGAGCAGGCCGCGGTCGATCCATTCGTTGGCGGTTGCACGCTGGTCGGGGCGCAGGGCCGGGTGTGAATCAAACCATGCCGCGTTAATGCCGGCGCTTAAGCGCAGGCCGAGCATGAGTTGTTCGGCGAACCGTCCGGTGTCGTCGAGTTGTTCGTGGTCTTCGGTCGGTGGCTTGGGTGCGTGATCGATGTAGCGGGTGAGGTTCGGTGCGTTGCGCCAGCGTCGGCCGTCGATGTGCGATGCTGCGCCGGGCCCGACACCCAGCCAGTTTTTATTCTGCCAGTAGGCGAGGTTGTGTTGGCAAGAGTAGGGGGAGGATCGAGTAAGAGGAGCGAGCTTTGCTGATCTGTCCTCGCTTCTCGATCCTCTCCCTCGATCCTCACAAAGCGCCCAGTTGCTGATTTCGTAGTGTTCGTAGCCGTGGCGCTCGAGTTTGCTGAGGACCAGTTCGAACATGTCGCGTTCGAGGTCTTCGTCGACGCGGTTGACTTGGCCGACGCGGAGTTTGGCGGTCAGCGGGGTGTTGGGCTCGTAGGTCAGGCCGTAGGTCGAGAGGTGCCTGGGCTTGAGGGCAAGCAGGGCGTCGAGGTCGTGATCGAGCATGGCCAGGGTTTGGCCGGGGATGGCGAAGATCAGGTCCAGCGAGAGGTTGGTGATGCCCGCGTCTCGGCAGGTTGCCACCGCCCGGGGGACCGAGTCGGGGTCGTGCCAGCGTTCGAGGGCTTTGAGCGATGTGCGGTCGAACGACTGGGCGCCGATCGAGACGCGGTTGACGCCTGCTTCGGCCAGTTGCTGCATCAGGGCGGGGGTGACGGTCTCGGGGTTCGCCTCGACGGTGAACTCCTGCCTGCTGTTGGGGTCGAGGATGCCCAGTTCCCGCAGGGTTTGCAGAAGCTGGGCCCAAAGTTCATCGCGGAGGTAGGTCGGCGTGCCGCCACCGGCAAAGAGGGTGGCGGGGCGGATGGGCGTTTGCCCGGCCCGGTCGCGCAGCTCGGCAATGAGGGCCTGGGTAAAGGCCTGCTGCCTGGGGGCGTTTTGGCCGGCGGGCTCGACCACGCTGTAAAAGTCGCAGTAGTGGCATTTATGGAAGCAGAAGGGCAGGTGCAGGTACAGCGCATCGACGGCCTGGCCAGGCCGCAGGTCGGTGAATGGGCCGGGGTCCGCGGCGACTGCAAGTTGTTGCCCGATAGCGAAGGATGCGTTAAACTCTTGAGGCAAAAGGGGGCCCTCTCTGGGCTGGATTGTGGATTGAGGATACCGATGCCCAACCTTGTCCTGGCGATGTTCAAGTCTGATGGTACCCGGCGAGACTTCCCGCTGGTCAAGAGCCGTGTCATTATTGGCCGGAAAGTCAACTGCGACCTGCGGATCCCGCTTACGAGCGTCTCGCGGCAGCACTGCGAACTGACCATCAGCGGCAACAAGGTGCAGGTCAAGGACCTGGGCTCGAGCAACGGCACGTATCACAACAGCGAGCGTGTGCAGGAGGCCTACCTGTCGGCCGGTGACGAACTGATCATCGGGCCGGTCGTCTTTACGCTGGTGGTGGACGGCCAGCCGTCGGACCTCAAACCGGTGCGTACGATCCTCAGCAGCGAGAGCCCGTCCCGTGCCCCAGCGGCGAAGCAGGGTAAGAGCGTCTCCGCGGCGGTGGTTGATTCGGAAGAGTTGGACATCGCCGACCTGATCGAGGGTGACGAAGACGTGTCGCCGACGGTCGATCTGGACGATGACCCGATCGCTGCGCTGGAGTCGTTGGCAAGTAAAGGCAACGACGATTCAGACGAATTCGACGATATCGATTTCTTCGATCTCGACGATGACGAGAAGAAGTAGCGTCAGCCAGCCATCGGGCAGGACAGGTCTTGCTGCCTGTCAATCTGATAGGCATTCAAAGTTAAATTGAATTTCTGATGTCCGGGTGGCTCAGCCTTGTGGCGGGGCGTTGTCCGTGGCTTGCGCGACCGGCGGGGCGACGGGCTTGGGCGCGCTGGGGACCTGGATGCGTGTGCCGCACTGCCGACAGCGGACGTTTTTGCCACGGGCTGAGGGCGGGACTGAAAGCACCGTCCGGCAGCGAAGGTTCGGGCAGATCAGTCGTATGGAGGTGCTGGACATCGGCTTCCTTCGTCGTGCTATGACTTGGTATCGATCGGATCAAGGCGGCACTTCACCCTGCTGATAAAGAGTGTGAGGGCGCATGGGGTCAGGTTCGCGGGGTTTATCGGCCTTTGAGCGAAGTCTGTGGCTTGATCGGGGCCAGTCATAACGCCGATAGCACTGGAACAGGGTCAAATCCAAGCATGATCGCGCGGAGGCGCTTGTTATATGACATGGGAAAGCTGGGTCATCCTCGGCCTGCTGTTGATGATGGCGGTAGCGCTCCTGCGGAACGTGGCGGGCCCGGACACGGTGCTGCTGGGCGGGCTGGCACTGATGATGGGGCTCGGCGCGGTGTGTGACTACTGGGGCTTAAATTCCAATGGCAGCCACTTCCCGGATACGCGAACAGCGGTGGCGGGCTTTGGCAGCCGGGCGGTGGTGACGATCGGCGTTTTGTATGTGATCGCGGAGGGGTTGCGACAAACCGGTGCGATGGCGATGGTGACCCGGCCGCTGCTGGGCAGGCCCAAGTCGCTGGCCGCGGCGCAGTTGCGGCTGATGATTCCGGTCGCGGGCCTGAGCACGTTTTTGAATAACACGCCGATCGTTGCGATGCTCATGCCGATCGTCACCGACTGGTGCCGGCGGACAGGCATCAACCCCGCCAAGCTGTTCATCCCGCTGAGCTACGCGGCGATCATGGGCGGGACCTGCTCGCTGATCGGGACGGCCACGAACGTGTTTGTCGCTGGCGAGTATTCCCGAGCGCTTAGTGAGGGCCGCATTGTTGGCCAGCCCTTGCACATGTTTTCGATCACGGCGGTGGGCCTGCCCGCAGCGGTCGTCGGGATCGCCTACCTCGTGCTGACCTCGCGCTGGCTGCTGCCGGAGCGCAAGGCCCGCGCCGATACGCGCGATGCAAGGCAGTACACATTTGAGATGGTGATCGACGCCGAGAGCCCCATCGATGGCAAGACTATCGAGCAGGCGGGGCTTCGGCAGCTTCCCGGGGGGTTTCTCATCGGGATCGAGCGAGGTGGCGAGCGACGCGTGGCCGTCGAGCCGGGCACGACGCTGCACATCGGCGACGTGCTGGTG
>JBGSTE010000417.1:0-2182 GCA_041736655.1 Phycisphaeraceae bacterium
AATGATCAGCTCCGGGTCCAGCTCCGAAAGCTTCGGCCTTGGCCGCTTGCGCTTCAGCCAGCCGCCCCATCGCTCCAACTCGCGGTGAACCTGCTGCACGGTCTCGGGTGAAATCCCCCTCGCTGCATACCCATCTATATAAAGACTCACCAGACCATCCCATCGATGCATCGCGTGTCTCCCTGTCATGTGCCGTGCGTGAGAAAGCCGTGCGCACCGATCGCGCACCGGTCATAAGCGGCCACTCGTGTTCCAAATTGCACTGCTGTAACTGCTTGATTCAGACGACACGCGCACTCTAGCAAACAATACGACGCACGATACGACGTGCGACAACATGCTCTGGACCTCGGAATTGAACTAAAAGTAGGGCTAGTCTTGTAGCGCTTTTGTAGCGGTCGACTCGGCCAACCAGCACAAACCACGAGCGAAATTTCTTGTGCACATCTGTTCTACGAGGGTATAATCCGCGTTAACAAGCTGATTGGAAGTAGAGCATGGTACACGGCAGAGAATCCCACCCTCTCCGCTTCATCACCAACGCCCTTGTCAAGCGCTGACACCCAGCGACTGACAAGGGCGTTGTTGCTTGGGCGACTTCAATTCAGGCCTAGAGCGAGTTCAGTTCAAGCGTAGCGGCTTGGCTCCCTCTCCCTCTTAGGGAGAGGGCGGGGGTGAGGGTCGGTCGTGAAACGGACCACGGCTTTTTCCTTGATTTCTTAGTGAATTTAACGCTGGACCCTCACCCCAACCCTCTCCCTAAGAGGGAGAGGGAGCAAGACAGGACGCTACTTGTGAAGTCAATCCGCCCTCAATCGCACTTACATCAGGATGTCCTTGACGACGTGGCCGTGGATGTCGGTCAGGCGGAAGTCGCGGCCCTGGTAGCGGTACGTGAGCTTGCGGTGGTCGATGCCCAGGAGGTGCAGGATCGTCGCGTTCAGGTCGTGGATGTGCATCGTGCCCGGCGTCCACGTTTCTTTATTGGGGATGGGCTTCATCGGCGTGCCGTCGGGGTGCGCGATGTTGTAGCCGAAGTCGTCGGTCTGGCCGTAGGTGATGCCCGGCTTGACGCCGCCGCCGGCCATCCACACCGTGAAGCAGCGCGGGTGGTGGTCGCGGCCGTAGTTCTCCTTGGTCAGGTTGCCCTGGCAGTAGGCGGTTCGGCCGAACTCGCCGCCCCAGACGACCAGCGTGTCCTTGAGCATGTCGCGCTGCTTGAGGTCCTTGATCAGCGCGGCGCAGCCCTGGTCGATGTCCTTGCACTGGCTCTCGTGTTCGCCGGCGAGGTTGCCGTGCGCATCCCAGCCGCGGTGAAAGATCTGGATGTTGCGAACGCCGCGCTCGGCCAGGCGGCGAGCGTTAAGACAGCAGGCGGCGAAGGTGCCGGGCGTCTTCGCATCTTCGCCGTACATCGCAAAGGTTTCTTCTGATTCTTTGGAGAGGTCCATCAATTCGGGCACGGAGCTCTGCATGCGGTAGGCCATCTCGTGCTGCTTGATCCGCGCGAGGATCTCCGGGTCGCCGAAGTGATCGTGCTGGGCCTGGTTGATGGCTTGGAGGGCATCGAGCTGGGCGCGTCGGTCTTGCCGCGTCACGCCGTCGGGGTTGTTGAGGTAGAGCACCGCGTCGCCCTCGCTGCGGAGCAGGACCCCCTGGTGGTCCGAGGGCAGGAAGCCCGTGCCCCACAGCCGGGCAAAGAGCGACTGCTCGGCGAACTTGGAGCGGGCGTGCATGACGATGTAGCCCGGCAGGTTCTCGTTCATCCGCCCAAGGCCATAGCTGAGCCAGGCGCCCAGCGAAGGTCGGCCGGGCACCTGCGAGCCGGTCTGGATGTACGTGATCGCCGGGTCGTGATTGATCGCCTCGGTGAAGACGCTGTGAACGACGCAGAGTTCTTTGGCCACGGTCGCGGTGTGGGGCAACAGTTCGGAGACCCACACGCCCTTGTCGTTGTTGTCGTACTGGGTGAACTTGTATTTGCTGGGGCAGACCGGCAGGGTCTTCTGGTTGCTGGTCATGCCGGTGATGCGCTGGCCGTCGCGGACGTAGTCGGGCAGCGGCTGGCCGAAGAGGTCCTGCATCTTGGGCTTGTAGTCCCAGAGGTCGTGGTGGCTGGGCCCGCCGGACATGAAGAGGTAGATGACGCGCTTGGCGGTCGCCGGGTGGTGCATGCCGGCGG
>JBGSTE010000440.1:0-2630 GCA_041736655.1 Phycisphaeraceae bacterium
GGCGGGCCGGATGCCCGCCCCACCTGTCAGAGAAAACATCGGTGTCCGATTCCACCGGCACATCCGCGATCAAGAGGTCTTCTTCAAAATCCTTGGCGTGGGCGATGACGTTGCCCTTGGCGTCGAGCACGCAGGAGTTGCCATCGAAGACCAACTCGTCGTTGCCGCCGACCTGGTTGCAGTACACGATGGGCAGTTTGTGTCGGCGGGCGACGTTGGCCATGAGCTTGAGGCGGAAGGCGTGCTTGCGGACGATGTAGGGCGAGGCGGAGGAATTGATGAAGAGTTGAGCGCCGGCGGCGGCCAACTCGTCGATGGGGTTGTCGTGGTAGAGCTGGCGGGTGAAGGTTTCGCGGTCGTTCCAGAGGTCTTCGCAGATGCTGATGCCGAGCTTGATCCCGTCGAGTTCGGCCAGGTCGACGCGTGGGCCGGGCTCGAAGTAGCGCTGTTCGTCGAAGACGTCGTAGGTCGGCAGGAGGTGTTTGAGGTGGTAGCCGGCGACCTGGCCGTCGGTGCAGAGCGCGGCGGCGTTGTGGAGGGTTCGTCCGGTGGGGGCTTCGGATCGCAGGGGCAGGCCGATAACCGCGGTGATGTTGCGGCAGTGTTTGGCGAGTTCTTCGACGGCCGATCGACAGCGATCGATGGCGGCGGGCTTGAGGAGCAGGTCCTTGGGCGGATAGCCGATAATCGCAAGCTCGGGGAAGACGATAAGGCTTGCGTGCTGGTCTTGGGCGTGCGCGATGGCGTCGCGGATGAGGCGGGCGTTGCCGGCGATGTCGCCGACGGTCGGGTTGATCTGGGCCAGTGCGATGCGCATGTGGAGTTTCGTTTAATGTCCGGGCACGATATCTTCGACATGATTCTAGAGGTTCGCGGGCGTGGTGGCCTGTGCGCCTGGCGTCGAACCCCACCCGTGGCGCTGCCGTACCAGCCGCAGAGGTCAAACCCCATGAGCCGAATCCTCTTCCAACTGAGTGTCCTGAGCCTGCTGGGCCTGGCTTGCCTGCCGGCCTGCCGCGCGGGCTCTGACGCCAAGAGCCAGCAGCAGGCGCGGATCGACGAGCTGATGTCCGACGCCCAGCGCTACCGTGAAGCGGGGCTCGACGACTCGGCCTTTGCGCGCTTCGGGCAGGCGCTCCTGGAGAACCCGCGGATCGTCGATGCGCACCTGGGCATTGGCGACATCTACAAGGACCGCGGCGATTACGACAAGGCCTCGGTCCGCTTTGAGCTGGCCGCCGCCATCGAGCCCACCAACTACGACGCACACTACAACCTGGGCGTGTGCAAGCAGGTGCTCGGCGACCTGGCCTACGCGATCAAGAGCTACCAGCGGGCCCTGAACCTCAAGCCCGACTCGCACGAGGCCAACCGCGATCTGGCGTCGGCCTACCTGCAGGACAACAAGGCCGGGCTCGCGCTGGCCTATGCCAAGCGAGCCGTCGAGCTGGACAAGGAATCGTTCGGCGCCTGGGCCAACCTCGGCTTCATCTATGTCCGCGCGGAGCGATACACCGACGCGATCGATGCCTTCCGCATGGCCTCGGAACTGGCCAAGGAATCCGACGACACCGAGCCGGTGCTGCTGGGCCTGGCCGACGCTCACATCCGCGTGGGCAACTACACCCGCGCCGCGAACGTGCTCAACACGCTGCTGGCTACAAAGCCAAGCTCGACGGCCCACGAGCGCATGGGTGTGGCCCTCTTCAAGCAGCGCAACTACGAAGAAGCGCTCAAGCACTTCAAGGACGCGGTCGAGCTCGACGGCACCGACACCGCGGCGCTCAACGGCCTGGGTGTCGCGTACATGACGCTGTACATCGAGGGCAACCGATCCAACACCTGGCAACGCGATCAGGCGCTCGATGCCTGGGCCAAGTCGCTGGAACTGAACCCCAACCAGCAGTCGATCGTGGCGCTGGTCTCGCGCTATCGCAATATCTGAGTCAAGCAATCTGTGTTTGCATCGTCTGATGCATGACGAAGCCGGTCCTGAGCGAAAGCGAAGGTCCGGATGGTTCAACAACGATTGGTTACAGAATGCTTTCTTTGTTGGGAACTTGGTCAGTCTGATCCGGACCTTCGCTGTCGCTCAGGACCGGCTTCTTTTTTATTCAAACTGTCCGTTTGAGTATCATCTCGCTTGATGCATCGTGATATCGAGCTTTGGCGACGGGTGATCGGTGATGCACCACTGATCGAGCGGGCTTCGCGGACAGACCCGGCGGATGTCACGGCGATGGGCAGGCTTCGGCGGGACTACGACAGTGAGATCGTATCGGTCGCGCTGGCGTATGTGGCTGGGCAACGCAAGGCCATCGATAAATTTGGCACGCAACGCTGGATTGCCGATGCCGCCGGCGTCGAGCAGGCGAGCGGGCCTTTACCTGCCATGCACAAGGCCCGGCGGATGCACCAGACGCTGGGCAAAGACGCGATGATCGCGGATTTGTGCTGCGGTGTCGGCGGCGACAGCAGGGCGATGAGCGAGGTCGGCCTGCGCGTCGTGTCGGTGGACCGCGACCCGCTGCGCGCCTGGATGGCAAGCGAAAATGCGCCAAAGACGCAGGCGGTGTGCGCCGATGTTCAAACGCTCTGGCTTGATGGCGTTGCCCTGCACATCGACCCGG
>JBGSTE010000450.1:0-2543 GCA_041736655.1 Phycisphaeraceae bacterium
CCCACCCCTGATTTGTCACAGCCCGCGCTTGCTGGGAGAGTATCCGCTTCACTGCGAGACCTGAGGTAAGGGGCTATCCATGACTGAAACGAACGAGCCGGCCAAGCGCGATGAGTCTGTACCGCACCACGCGCCCAAGGCGCGGTATGTGTGGCAGACGCTGTGGTTCCAGTGGGTGCTGGGCACGATCGTGGTGTTTTTGTTTTTGTCGTTCGTGGTGCCGCCGATCTTCTGGGTGCTTGGCCGACTGAGCCCGGTGCTGACGCCGGTGCTGCTGGGGCTGGGTCTTGCGTACGTGTTTAACCCGCTGACGGTGTGGGCCCAGCAGAAGTACAACCTGCAAAGGCCGGTGACGGCGGGGATCATGCTCGGGGCGGTCGGGCTGGTGCTGGCGATCACGATCCCGGTGATGGTGGTCTACTCCATCAAGCAGGGGCAGATGCTGATCGATCGCGCGCCCGAGTATGCCCAGACCGTGCTGAACTGGATGGGCAGCGACCTGAAGGATGCTGAGCAGCGCATCCGAGACTACATCGAACAGATGGACTGGACGCAACTGGACACGGGCACGGCTCAGAAGGCGATCGGGATCGGCGCGGGTGTGTTGCTCGCGGGCCTTGGGTTTGCGGCTTCTGCCGCGATCTTCCTGCTGGTGACCGCGTTCTGCTTTTTCATCTTTACCTGGAAGCTCGAACACTTTAAGCGCTGGTTCGCAGACTTTATCCCCAGGCCCTATCGCGCAGAAACCTCCCGCATTTTGCGCCTGATGGACAACACCGTTTCGGCGATCGTGCGCGGCCGACTGATCCAGTCGCTGGTCGTGATGTTTGTCCTGTGTGTCGGCTGGGCGATGGCCGGCGTGCCGTACTGGCTGCTGTTGGGTGTGCTCGGCGGTGTGCTGAACCTGCTGCCATTCGCGGCGATTTTGTCCTGGCCCTTGGCGGTGATTCTTACGGTCGTAGACGCGGCGAGCAACCCGGATCGTGCGATCTGGTGGGCGATCGTCGGCCCGTCGATCATTTATATGGTCGCGCAGTCGCTCGATGGCTGGGTGGTCGAGCCCTTGGTGCAGGGCAAGGCCACGGGCATGGACGCGCTGACGGTGCTGCTGGTGGTGCTGGCGGGCGGGTCGCTGCTGGGGATCCTGGGCGTGGTGCTGGCGGTTCCGGTGGCGGCGTGCATCAAGATCCTGTCGCAGGAGTTGCTGCTGCCGAGGCTGCGGGCGTTTGCGGAGAACCCGCCGGACTTACAGAAAAAGGGGGCGTGAGGTTTAGTGGGGGTTGGGGGTTGGGGGTTAGGGTTTGGGGTTGGAGCTGGGGACTAGATCAATTGCTTTATGTTTGAGCGTATCCCCTGAACCCCAAGCCCTAAACCCCAAACCCCACCGTAATTCAGACGATTTACTGCGAAAAATAACTTGATAAAGCACCAAGAAAACCCTTGAATCTAAGTCGACCCGGTCGATATGATGCAGGGGCAATCGATGTGTGTGGTCGATCGCCCCCGCCTCAAACCCTCGTGAAAGGGATCCACGTGAAAAACCTGTCCGCCTTTGCAACGCTGAGCCTCATCGGTTTGGTCGGTATGCCCGCGATCGCGCAGTCGCGAACCGAGCGTGTCGACCAGCTCGCCACCACCCTTTCACGCTCGGTCGATGAGAGCAACACGGTTTATACCGATGCGCAGACCGGCGAGACCGTGGTCCGTGCGACGCCCCGGCAGCTCATGCGCGAGACGATGACCAACGTCGACTTTGACGCCTTGCCCGGCCGACTGGCGCTGGAAATCTGGTCGTCACAAACCGGCGTGTCGCTGGTGATCAACTGGGCGGCCCTGGAAAACGAAGGCATCGACCCCGAGGCCCCGGTCACGCTGAACCTCAAGAAAGTCCCCGCCCAGCAGGTGCTCAAGCTCATCATCCAGCAGATCCACCCCAACCCCATCGGCGACGACGCGCTGATCATTGATGTTGAGGAGTGGTATGTCCGGGTCATGACCAAGCGCGATGCGCTGCGACAATCCACCACGCGGATGTACTTCATCGGCGACCTGCTGATGACGATCCCCAATTTCGACAACGCCCCGGGCTTTGACCTCAACGACGCCCTGAGCAACACCAACAGCGGAGGCAGCTCACGGGGAACCACCGGCGGGGGCGGTGGCGGTGGTGGCGGCGGCGGCATCTTTAACCCCGACGACCGCGACAACGACCGCGAACGCGAGCCGAGCAAGGAAGAAAAGGCTGAGAACATCGCCGACGTGATCCGCAACAGCATCGAGCCGGACATCTGGGTCGAGAACGGCGGAGAATACGCGTCGATCCGCTATTTCCGCGGGATGCTGATCGTCAAGGCCCCGGAGTTCGTGCATGAGCAGATCGGCGTGCCCTTCTCCGGCTCGTCGAGCACGAGCAAAGCGAGCTCCAGCGAGAGCGCTCGCTACCGCAGCGATGACGCCGACAAACCCCGCAACCACCAGCGCCCGCGATCGACCTCCGGCGGCGTCGCAGGCACCCGGCCCTCCGGCCCGCGCACGGTCCGCTG
>JBGSTE010000469.1:0-2043 GCA_041736655.1 Phycisphaeraceae bacterium
GGAGAACAAGCTGCTCGCGCAGAAGCAATACGAGATCGAACAGGCCCGGCTCAAGCTCTACACCCTCCGCGCAACCTTCAGCGGAGAGGTGCTCAGCGTCGCCACGGCCCAGGGCGCGATCGAAGGCGCGGCGCTTCGCCAGAACGACCCGATTATGCACCTGGCCAGGCTCGACCCGATCCTCGCGAAGATCAGCCTGCCCGAAACGATCGTGGACCAGCTCAAGGTCGGTCAGCAGTACGCGCTGGCCATCGGCCAGCGCGACGCGGCGGTCCATGCCCGGCTGACACGCATCGCCTCCGTCGCCGACCGCGGCAGCCAGTTGATCGAAGTCCAGTTCGAAATCCCCAACAGCGAAGGCGCGATCCGCAGCGGCGTGCGCTTCAGGCTGCTCGATGCTACGGCTCTCTCGGCCTCAAAAGAGTGAAATAGCTCGCGTTGCAAGGACAATCAGTGCTCGCGGCCGGCAAACCCAAGCTGCTCGCTGAGCTGGTCGTCCATGCGCATGACCTGGCGGCGTTGTTCCCGGCCAAGCTGCTGCGCGCGACGCTGGGCGCGATGCAGCGCCAGCCGAGACAATAGCCTGCCTCCGCGGCTTAACCGCCGAGTCAACCGCGTGGCATAGCGCTTGATCAGTGCATCTTCAAGCGATGAAAAGCCCACCGCGCTGCCGGAGTCGCCCTGCCGGCCTGCGCGGCCAAAGAGCTGGCGGTCGATCCGCCGTGAGTCGTTCCGCTCGGCACAGATCACGTGCAGCCCGCCAAGCTCGGCAACACCGGACGCAAGCTTGATGTCCGTGCCGCGACCGGCCATGTTGGTCGCGACGGTGATTGCCGATCGCTGGCCGGCCCGCGAGACGATGTGCGCTTCTTCTTCGTGACGCACCGCGTTAAGGACATGATGCGGCAGGTGCATCGCCGTCAGTCGCGCACTGATCTGCTCGCTGGACTCGACGCTCCGCGTGCCCACGAGGACGGGCCGGCCCTGATCGTGGACTTCCTTGAGGTGTGCCAGCAGCGCCTGCAGCTTCGCTTGGGCGGTCGCATGGATCTGCTCGGGCAACTGCCTGCGGATGCACGGCCGATGCGTCGGCAGGCGCGTCGTGACAAGCTTGTAGTTCTGCCACAGCTCATGCCGCGCTTCCCAGCCGGTGCCGGACATCCCGCTGAGCCGGTGATACCTGCGGAAAAACCGCTGAAAACTGATCCGCGCCAGCGTCTCCTTGGGCGAAGACACCTCGAGGCCTTCCTTCGCTTCAACCGCCTGGTGCAGGCCGGAGCGCCATGTGCGATCGGGCATCAGCCGGCCGGTCGACTCATCGACGATCACGACCTTGCCCGCATCGACCACATAGTGCTGATCACGCAGGAACAGGTAACGCGCGCTCAGCGCCTGGTTGACCAACTCCTCGCGCAGGCGTGCGCCCTGCCAGTAGCCTTCCAATGCCTCGCAGAGCGCGGACAGGCGCTCACGGCCGCGGCGCGTCAGGTCGATCTCGCGATACGTCGTATTGATCGTAAAGTGCTCGCCCTGCACGAGCTTGCCCGCAAGGTCCGCAGCGATGGCGAACGATGCGATACGCTGGGCATCGCCCGAGTCGGTGGAGATGATCAGCGGCGTGACCGACTCATCGATCAGGATCGAGTCCGCTTCGTCGACGATGGCCGTGTCCAGCGATCGCATGACCAGCGCATCGGGCCGACCACGCAGCGAGCAATCCACCCCCGTACCAAGCCGACGCGCCAGCAGCGCATCGGTAAGCCCGGTGAGTCGGCCAAGCGACAGGCGGTCGCGCAGGTAGTCGGCGGTGACAGACTTGTTCGTGCAGTACGTGATGTCCGCCGCGTAGGACCGACGCCGCGTGGCGGGGTCCATCGCTTCAACAACGGGCATCGCGTTTAGGCCACAGAAGTTAAAGAGCGGCTGCATGAGTTCCGCGTCGCGCTGGGCGAGGTAGTCGTTGACAGTCATCACGTGGCAGCCACGCCCGCGCCAGCCGGCGATCACCGCGGGCAGTGCGCCGACGAGCGTCTTGCCTTCGCC
>JBGSTE010000471.1:0-15098 GCA_041736655.1 Phycisphaeraceae bacterium
AGAGAACAAGACGCTATACCCTGTCGGAAAACCATACGCTCAGGGGGACAGGCATTCCTGACTGTCAATCGGCGCAGCAGAATCCGCATTCGGATCATCCCTGCGGCCTGTTGACAGACAGAAATGCCTGTCCCCCTGAAGATCTCCGATAGGGCCTAGTCAACGCGTCCGGCGTCCGTAGGCCGCCGGCTGTTGTCCTCTTCAAATTTGAGATATTCGTTACAAAGCGAAATTTTTTTTCGCCGGGGCGGATCCGGCGTTTCATTCGGCGATGCGCGGCGTCATGTCTAACCGATACGCCTATAGGAGGGCGTGACGAACGCCATGCGTGCGTTGGAGAAGTGGGAGTCCTGCCGTGAAACGCATCTGGGGAAAAATCATCAGAACCGCCTGCCTGCTGGCGGTCTGTTGCACCGGGCCCGGGCTGTTTGCCGACCAGGTCGAACTGGCCAACGGCGACACGCTCACCGGACAGGTGGTCGAGCAGTCTGAGCGTGGTGTCATCCTCAAGCACCCGGCGCTGGGCACGCTCGCGATCGCACAGGACCGCATCAAACGCGTCACGATCGACCCCGCAGCGACTGAACTGCTCGCGCAGGCCCAGGCGGAGCCCCCGGCCCAGCCCGAACCACAACCCCAGCCGGCGGAGGCGGTCGTCCAAGCAGATGCAGCCAAGGTCCGAGAAGCCGCGGAAACAACCGCCAAGGCCCAGCCTGTCAGCACGTTTGGCTGGCTGCTCTCCGAATGGAAAAACAAGCTGACGATCGGGCTCAACGGGGCCGGCGGCAACAGCGATCGGCAGAACTATTACGTCAACTTCGATACCCAGTACGAGCAAGGCCGGGACCGCTGGACCGCCAACACCGCGTGGTTCTACGGCAAGGCCAATGGCGCAGTCGCACAGAACCAGGTGCAGTCGGACCTGACCCGCGACTGGCTTCAGACCGACAGCCCATGGTTCTTCTTCGTCAAGGGCCAGTACAAATACGACCAGAAACGCAACTGGGAAAACCGCACCTCCGCCTTCGGCGGCGGCGGGTACACCCTCCTCAAGTCAAAGGAAGTCGAAGTGAACTCCCGCATCGGCTTCGGCGGGACCTACGAGTTCGGCAACATCAACGACTTCACCCCCGAAGCACTCTTCGGCGGCTCGGTCCTCCAGTGGAAACTCAACGACCGCACCACCCTCAGCGGACAAACGACCTACTACCCCTCGCTCGAAGACTCATCCACGTTCCGCATCGAATCCAAGTTCGAGTGCATCTACAAACTCGACCTGGCCAAGGGGCTGTCCCTCAAGCTCGGCGTCGAAAACGAGTACGACTCAGAAACCCCCAACGACACCGGCCACAACGACCTCAAATACTACGGGGCGCTGGTGCTGAGTTTCTGAGTCAGGAGTTAGGAGTCAGGAGTCAGGAGTCAAGAGTTGGGTGTTAAGAGTTAGATGTTTGAATAAGCCCATGGCTTCGCGACAGCGACGCCGTGGGGTACGAATCGTCCTCAATTTCCGTGCCAAGCCGCGAGCGGCGTGACGCTCACAACCTCGGCTCTTCCAACGGCACCGGACAAACATCCTTCCTTCCGCAGCCCTCACACGCCCCGCCTTCCCACAAGTGATTGAAGTACTGGCTCACCGCGTCGATCAACTCGGTGCTGCTCGTCCACACGCCCAGTTCGTGGTTGCGGTTCTGGTCGGCCTTGGCGCCCAGGCCCGCGCCGGTGAGGTTCGCGCTGCCCAGGTACATGCGCTGGGCATCAATGATCACCGCCTTGGCGTGTAGGCGAGGGCAGCGTCTTAACTTCAGATTGTCTGGCAGACCGCCATGCTTCTTGATGAGTTTTCTCAGTTCCTGCAGCGCCGGGCCGCTGGGGACGCCGGCGTGGAGCACGCGCACCTCGACGCCGCGCTGGACCATGCGGAACAAGTGCTCGATGATTGATGGCGGGGTCTTGCGCCGCGTCGCGGTCTTGCCTTGCTCAGGGACAAGCACCGCCTTGAGGTCGGCGGTGGCGATATCGACCGACACCTTGGCCGACAGCACGCCGTCGTAGATCACCCGACGCAGGTGCTGGCCATCGATGACCAGCTCGGCGTGGCCAGTGGGTGCGGTGTGCAGCGTGTTCAGAGAGAGATCACTCACCGATGCGATATCGGCCCGGCGGATGCGGGAGAATGATTGATCAGCGTCGGCGACGAAGAAGACATAGACCCGCGCCTGCAAGCAGCGTGAGCGACGCCGGCTCGGGGACGTTGACGCTGCTGCCGGGTCCGGTGAAAGCGGCGAAGGCCAGGCCGAAGTCCGCGTCATCGACATCGCCGTCGGCGTCGAGGTCTGCGGGGTCGAGCGTCGACTGGCCGGGGCCGGTGAACTTGGCGAAGGCCTGGCCGAAGTCCGCGTCGTCGACATCGCCATCGCCATCCAGATCGCCCAGCGCGTGGACACCCGGCTGCACCGATTGGCCCGCATGCGAAAAGAGGATGCCAAAGTCCGCATCGTCGACATCGCCGTCGTAATCGACATCGCCGAGTAATTGCACGCCTTTGAAGTCCAGCCGCATGACCGCCGTGCCGTTGGTAGGCGTAAAGTCGAAGACGACCTTGTCGAAGATCGGCCCGTCAATCGACGAGCCCGTGTCAAACTCGTCATCCAGCGCCAGCGCCGCGAGATACGCCTCCGTGGGGTCGTTCGTGTCCGGCAGGATCTGGCTTTCTACAAGCAGGTCGTAGTCTTCCCGGCTGATATTCAGGACCGGTCCCAAGAGCGGCTGATTAACAAACAGGTCGTCGATCGTTTCGACAAAGCCAAACTCGATGAGCAGTTCAAAGCTTTCCGGGTCCGCCACGCTGTCGTTGACCAGGCCCGTGCTGGTGCCCCCGCCAAAGACCGCTTCGAGGTAGCCGGTGGTCAGGAGGTTCATGCCAAAGACCGCATCGAAGGGTGCGCCTTCGATATCCAGGACGCCGACGAGCAGGTCCGTGAACACCAGGTCAGGCCCGTTGACGCTGGGCATGACAAACTGATCGACAAAGACCAACGGCATCGCGACGGTGCCGCCGATGCCGCCGACTTCAAGGTAGTCCACCACATCGCCGCCCAGGCCCACGGAGTTATCAAAGTCGATGCCCATGTCGATGGCCATCTGCTGGCTGATGATGACGGTCTGTGCGCCGGTATCCAGGAGGAAGGTGTAGTCGTTGGCGATGAGGGTCGCGCCGTTGCTGTTGGCCCCGCCGGTGTTGATCATGTCGACGTGGTCGATGACCGGCAGGCCGGCGAAGGTCGGACGCAATTCAGCGGGCAGCGTCGGGTCGGTGAACTCCGGCTCGATGATGCGCAGGGCGACGTTCATCGACTGGGCGCTTTCAAAGTCAGCGCCAGCCAAAGTGTCGTGGAAGGCCACGCGCTGAAAGTCCAGCGCCGCCATGGGTCGCAGGTCGACTTCGACCGCGTAGCCGGCCATCGCGGGCATGCCGACGACGGCGGCGAAGCTGCCGAGATTCAGTTGATCGCTGCCGAAGGCGCGGACCTGCGTGCCGACAAGTCGCTCGACGCCGTCGGAGTCGTAGATGCGCAGGCCGTGCTTGTCGTGTACGTTTAAGAGCGAGGTGCCGGCCACGCCGCGCTCGGCGTATTGGGCGAGCTGTTCGTCGGGATCGATCGTGCCGTTGCCGTCGTAGTCAAAGGCGAAGGCGGGTTGGCCGTAGTTCTCGCCGTCGGCATAGGAGAGCGCGCCGAGCAGGACGCCGTTGGCACCGGTGTCGAGCAGGCCCTGGTTGTAGAGTGAGGGCCCGATGAGGGTGGCGGGGTTGGTGGCCTCGTTGGTCAGGCCAAAGGTGATGCGGGGCTGGTCCAGTGCCAGTGAATCGGCCGGGCCAAGGACGTATTGCGCGGCGTGGGCGGGCGTGGCGGCGCAGGCCAGCAGCAGGCTGAGCGTGGTAGAACGCTTCACAGCCCCCGGTCGGGATGTGGCAGAGGATTTGCCCATTAGCAGTCCTGATAGTTTACCCGCTGTTTGGCTTGGGGCGAATAGCGCACAAGAAACCGCGTTCTGGGGTTCACGAGTCAGAAAATTGGCGAAAAGAACCCAACGGGAACCCGCAACCCGCTTGGTTCGTCTTATGATGGCGTGCAAGTCTGCTGGACATGCACATGGGGTGATCGCTTATGAATAAACAATTCAAACTCACCGGGCGCAGTTTGTTGTTGATCGCGATGGCCTGTGCGGTGACGCCAGCCTATGGGTTAAAGCGCGTTGCACAAGGCAACATGGTCTTCATTGAGCAGCAGGGCTTCATCGGCTGGAACGGGCCGATCGAAGACGGTCAGGCGTCAACGAGCGCCGACGGCCTGGTCGACGGGTTTTCTGTCGCGGCCGCCGGCACCGCGATTGAAGACACGCCGGCAGGTGAAGCGATCAAGTTCATGCAGGCCGGCGACTGGCTGAGCGCGATCGCGGCCATCGAAAAACTCAACACAGATGACCCTCGGCTAGTGACCGACCCCAACGGGATCCTCCGTCCGTTGTCGACGTTCAAGTCCGCGCTGATCGCGTCCATGCCCGCCGAGGGCCAGAGCACCTTTCGCAAGCTCAACAACCCGGCCGCGGACACCCGGCTTGCCCAGGCGATCAAGCTCACCGACCTGACTGAGCGCGAGAAGGCCTACCAGTCGCTGGTGAAGGACTACGCGCTCTGTGATGCTGCTGCTCAAGCTGCCGACGCGCTGGGCGACCTGCGTTTTGAGCAGGGCCGATTCGATGAGGCTGCTGCGCTCTTCATGTTCGCTGCCGAGCACCCGGCCGGTACCGCCGACGACCCGATGGTCATGGCTAAGCGTCTGCTGGCCCTGTCACGCGCGGGGCTGTGGAAGCGATTTGATGAACTGGCCCAGTACGCAAACTTCCGCCACGCGGCGACCAGCGTCAAGCTCGGCGGCTCCGACATCGCCCTTCCCGCGCTCATCGAGCAGTTGTCGGCCACGCGAAAGGCTGGCGACATCAACATCGTTAACCAGCCCGACCGACTCGTCCTGCCGCGATTTGATCAGCCCGTCCGCGTCTTTAATCAACCGCTGCTTAATCAGGCCAGCCTGCAAAACATCAACCAGGCCGCGATGAACAACGGCATGGGTGGCGCGATCCAGCAGCTCATCAAGCCCGTCACCGCCATCGACAACGACCGCATCTTCACCCTCGCGCTGGGCAGCGTCGCCCGGCTGGACCCGCAGACCGGCAGCGACCTCTGGCGGCAGGGCAATACCGACGAACATCTCAAAGTCCTCACCGGCCGGATGCACCAACTCCAGCAGGGCTACCAGCAGGCGCTGGTCATCGCCGGCGATACCCTGCTCGCCGTCGTGCCCGATGACAACTACCTCAACCGCTCCAGGCTCATCGCCTACAACACCCAGACCGGCGAACAACGCTGGAGTACCGAGGGCAACAGCGAACTGCGAAACCAGGGGATCATCGGCCAGCCGATCGCCTTCAAAGATCAGGTCTACTTCGTCACCCAGCAGCCGGGCGAAGCACAGATCAAGCTCGTGGCGGTCACGCTCGAAGGCGGCCGGTTCGTCCGATCACTGGACCTGGGCACCGCACCGATGGACCCGAACATGGGCGCGCCGATCGGGCTCTCGCCAAGGCTGACCATGGGCCAGGGCTACCTCTTCGTGCAGACCAACAACGGCTCACTCATCGCGATCGACCCGTATTCGTTCACCTTCGCGTGGGCCTACTCGCAGCGCATCCGCCCCGGCGGCATGGGGATGAACATGGGGCGCCGACGCGGGATGGTCGCCAACGCTTCAACTGCAACAACGTACACCGGCACAGTCATCGCGCACGAGGGCCTGGTCTTCGCAAAAGACACCCGCAGCAACAACCTCCACGCCTTCCGTGAGTACGACGCCTCGCCCGTCTGGTCCGCGCGAACCGACAGCGACGCGACCATCGTCCACTTCGACGAGCGACACGTCTATGTGCTGGGCGAGGAGCTGGTCGCTCACGATCGGCTCACCGGCGAGCGCGTGTGGTGGACGCCCTTTGCCGGAGGTGATGCCGGCAAACCCGTCTTCACCGACAACGCCTGCCTCATCGCTGGCAACCAGCGCATCTGCCGTGTCGACCTGACCACCGGCAAGCTCACCGACTACAGCGATGAACTGGCCGGCGGCGCGGACCTGGCGGTCATCGGCAACAACCTGATCCACACGACCGACAACGACATCACCGGCTACCGTCTGCCGCAGCCGATTGCTCCTCGCCCGAACAACTAATAAGCTCAAGACCAACCGCAAACCAACGATCGACCCCGGAACAAGCTGCTATGAAACGAATCCTCTGTGTAATGACCGCCCTGGCCACCGCCCTGCTGCCGAACCTGACGCTCAGTCAGGAAGGCGCTGCCAGCGATCAGGTTTTGCTTCTATCGGCAACCGTCGAAGCTCAGCCCGGTATCGTAGTCCAGGTCGATCCAGTCGCGCCGCCCGTAGAGGCAACGCCCGAAGGCGAAGGAGACAAGGATGCTGAAGTCACCCCTGAAGAGCCGCAGCCCAAGCCGCCCGTCGAGCAGGCCCCGCCGGGCACGCTGCGGTTCCACCTGATGGACGGCTCGATCATCACCGGCAAGCTTGAGACCGACACCCTGCCGATCAAGACCGAGTTCGGCGACCTGGTCGTGCCGATCACCAGCATCCTGAGCTTTTCGCCGGGCCTGGACTCGCACCCACTGCTGGACCAGAAGGTCAGCCAGTTGATTCAACAACTTGGCGCGCCCGATGCCGGTGCACGCGACCAGGCCCAGGCCGAGTTGATCGGCTATGGCAAGGGCCTGATGAACGAGCTGTCGCAGTACGCTGACGACGAAGACGCCGAACGCAAGGTCCGCATCGCGACGATCACCGAGGAGCTCTTTGCACAGGATGATTCGTTTGCAGAAGACACCGGCCCGACGGTCTCGCTGGTTCGGCTGGACACGATCGTGACCGCGCAGTTCACCGTCGCCGGCAGCATCCAGCAGGACTTGTTCAACATCCAGTCCAAGTTCGGCAAGCTGGAGGTGAAGCTCGCGGACATCAAGGCCGCTGAACGGCTCACCAGCCAGGCCCCGGAGATTCGCCGAAGCGTTGACGTGGCGGGCACGGACATGGCCGGCCGGAGCATGAAGAACACGGGCATCAAGGTCAACCGCGGCGACCGCGTCATCATCTCTGCCGAGGGCCAGATCACGATGAGCCCCTGGGGCAGCAACACGATCACCGGGCCCGACGGCATGCCCAACAACGGCATGTACGCGGGCAACATCCCGATGGGTGCCCTGGCCGGCCGCATCGGCGATAAGGGCGACGAGTTCCTCGTGGGCAGCAAGAACTCCTTCGTTGCCCAACGATCGGGCACGCTGTACCTGGGCTTTGCCATGCAGGCCAACTGGGCCAACTACCAGTTCCCCGGCAAGTTCGAGGCCCGCGTCCGCGTCGTGCCCGCCGACTGACGCATCAAACCCGAGCCGCCGATCGATCGCACCTCCGCGTGGGTTCAGGTTTCCTGCGCTTCGTAATTGTTCAGCCGGTTGTACAAGGTCTTGAGACTGATGCCCAGCACGCGCGCGACCTCGGGCTTGTCGCCTTTGAGTTCCTGCATCGTCTTGAGGATGAGCTGTTTCTCGGCTTCGTCGATTGTTGTGCCCACCGTAATCTCGATATGTTCAGCGATCGAAGAGGGGCCCGGCGGATCGTCCGCGGCCGTTGCCGTGGCTGTCTGCTCACCGGCATGCTCGTCGTCGCACGTTTGCTTATCCGGGCTGGTGTTGATCGCCGCGTCACAAGACACCGGATCGGCACCCTCCATCAGGCCCACCAGGCAGTCGAGCGCGATCGTCTCGCCTTCGATAATGAACGAGCGGTGGATGATGTTTCGCAACTGGCGCACGTTGCCCGGCCAGTCGTACGCGAGCAACCTTCGCTCTGCATCGCTTGTCAATCGCTTGGTGGTTCCGTTGTCTTTGTTGTGTTCCGAGAGGAAATGGCGGGCGATCAGCATGACATCGTCGCTCCGCTGGCGCAGGGGCGGCAGCGTGATCGGGAAGACCGCCAGGCGGAACATGAGGTCTTCGCGGAAGTGCCCATCGTTGACCGCGTCCTGCGGGTTGCGGTTGGTTGCGGCGACTACGCGAACATCCACCTCGATCTCTTGCTCCGAGCCCAGCCGGCGGATCTGACCGGTCTCGAGCACGCGCAGCAGGCGGACCTGCATCTCGATGGGCATCTCGGTGATTTCATCGAGGAACAGCGTGCCACCGTCCGCCTGCTCGAAGACGCCGGGGTGGGCTTTCTGCGCCCCGGTGAACGCCCCTTTCTCATGCCCGAACAGCTCGCTCTCGATCAGGTTCTCCGCGATCGCCCCGCAGTTGACCGCGACAAAGGGGGCGTCCTTGCGTTCGCTGCGTTGGTGAATCGCCTGCGCAACCAACTCCTTGCCCGTCCCGGATTCGCCGCAGATGAGCACGGCGGCGTCGGTCGGCGCGACCTTCGCGATCAGGGTGTACACCTCGCGCATCGCCTGGCAGTCCCCGAGCATCGCGCCGAACTGCTGCACCGTGTGGTCGGCCTTCTGTCTGGACCGGATCTGGCGCAGGATCGCTTTCATCGCCTGATCTGAAAAATCCGTTGGGTGACAGGAAATCTGCTCGGAGGCAAACGCCTCCAAGTGCCTGCCCTGCTCGGGGGTATCGTGGAGGACCAGGACACGATGGCTTGAAGTCAACGGCAGCAGGGACAGGGCCTTGACCACCTCCGCGGGGCCCGCCTTGGCATGGATCGCAACCAACAAGACCGGCATCGCCCGAAGCAGATCGGCCGCCTCGCTCAGCGAGCTCGCGTCAAGCCGACCGATATCCAGCCCGGCTAACAGCCCCTCGAATCGTCGAGCAACCGCCTGCGGTAACCCAATCAGGAGGGCTTTATACATGGGGGTCAGTCCCTGGACGTTGGAAGTAGAGGTAGATCATAATTGACAAACCGGACCTCGTACAGCCAAGCGCAACGGGCCCGACCGAACATCGGCCGGGCCCGCCAAGTGGGGTCTGGGGACTTGCTCCTGGTCATCAGTTCGTCGCGTCGTCCACCGAATCCTGCGTGTCGTCCACGCCGTCCTCGATATCATCGCCGATCTCGTCGGCGCCGTCTTCGATGTCATCGACGGCATCGTCGGTGGCGTCTTCAAGGTCATCCGCCGCGTCGTCGTAGCTGTCCTCTTCGCAGCCACTTAGTGCAAGCGGAGACAGCCCGAACATCAGGCCGGTGAACATCAGCGTTTTCCATGGGCTCTTCATGGCAGTTCCTTTCCTGGATTAAGCCGGCAACTCGCCGGCGTTGGGTAAGTAAAGAGTGGGCAATGGCTGCGGGGTCTCGGCGCTTCGCCCGCTTTCGCAGGCTCACGCCGCAAGCTGCCGGCTGAGTCATCGGCTCAGTCTGCGGCGTCCTGCACCCCTTCGCCGGCATCTTCAATATCCTCGCCCGCGCCACGCATGGTGTTACAACCCGTCGTGACGCAGCAAGCCCCGATGAACAACAACAACGCGAAGCACCAACTCAGCGACTTGAGGTTTTTATACACGTAGGCCATCCCAATTCTCCTTTCGTCAGAGTCACACCACCGGCCGGTCTCAGGGTTCACCGTGAACCTGTACGCCTGGCCGAAAGATTTCCTGGCCGACGCGTACGCACAATCGCAGCGGCTCGCGTTCGATTCGGATCAGTTCGTAAGGAAGCGCACAGCGCTGCCCCTCTTCACACCCCACGATGACGTAGGCGATCATGCCTCGATCGACCTCGACGATGATGTCTTCAAGATGTCCCATGGGCTTGCCATTCATGTCCTCCACGGGCTGATTCAGCAGTTCACAAGCCGACACCGTGCCCCCGCGCTGTACAGTCGGCCTGTAACCGGGTGCCTGATTCAGCGGGGGCGTAGTCATGAGCAGCAACTTGCAACTGATGTGCCAGCTACTTCCAATTCATCAGAATCGCATGTGAAATGCATGAAATTGCTCACATCAGCCTTGATTGTCACGTAGGTCTATATAAAGATACGCCAGCACGAGCGTGTTTTGTAAATCGTGCATGCATGTCCTACAAAATCGTGCCCAACACTTACAACTCATCTTGCCGCGACCGGGTGGCGAGCTGTTCTGAGACGATCAACGCGAAAGACTTGCTGTTTGGCATCGCAGTTGCATGAGTACCTTCGGCGATCCGGATCATGAATCCAAGACAGGGTCGCCTGATTGTTCCTCCTACTGAAAGGATACATCATGCTTCGCTTTGCTCTCCTGTTTTTCATCATCGCTGTGATCGCTGCGGTTTTCGGATTCGGGGGCATCGCCGCAGGGGCCGCGTCCATTGCACAGATCCTGTTCTGGATCTTCGTTGTGCTGTTTGTTCTTTCGCTGTTGACAGGGATCGTGCGTGGCCGATCAACGCGCGAGATCATCTGACGCGTATGCCTGGCTGATTGTGTCGGCCGATGCAGCGTGTAAGGGATAGATCCGACAGCTTACCTTTAACAGAGAGGTGTACGATGACACTCGAAACGATCCGCGATCTGAATACAGATACGCTTGAAAAAATCAAAGACCTGGTCCGCATCAACAAGGACAGTGTTGCGGGCTTCAGGGACGCCGCCGAGGTGATCAAAGATGACCAGATCAAACTCCTGTTCGCGACGATCGCGAATCAGCGTGCGGGTTTCGCGGATGTGCTCAATCGCTACGTGATGCTCAACGAAGACGACACCGAGATCACCACCTCCTGGAGGGGCATGTTCCACCGGTGGTGGTTGGACCTGCGGGGCACGGTGACCGGCGGTGACGCTCATGCTGTACTCGCGGAAGCCGAGCGCGGCGAAGACGCGATCAAACAGATGTATGAAGAGGTCATTCAGCAGACGGCCGGCAGCCCCTTGAACGACGTCCTGCTGGCTCAGTACGCCCATATCATGCATGGGCACGACACCATCCGTCATCTGCGCGACCTGTATGACCGGCGCTAACGAGATAGCCGGCCTGAAACCACCCGGAAAGTGACGACCCGCGGTCTGTGTAGGCCGCGGGTCGTTACGTATGTCACCGGTCGCACAACCGGTTGACGCTTGGAGGATCGATTATCGCTTAAGCCATGAAACCCATCTCCAGGCGCTCGCGGATCTTCTGCATCGCGGCGTTCTGGATCTGGCGGACGCGTTCCTTGGTCACGCCGATGATCTGGCCGACCTGTTGCAGGGTCAGGGGCTTGCCGTCTTCGCGCTTGACCGTGGGCGAAGGCTCGTCCTTGACGTCCGGCGCGACTAGGCTGAAGCGGTGCTTGATGACCTGCTGCTCGATCTTGGAGAGATCGGCCTGGTTGGTCTCGACGATCCGGCGGACCTCGTCGGCACAGTCGACTTCTTCTTCCGCGTGCTTGCGCTGCATGTAGTCGGAGCGCTCGAACTCGGGGTCAAAGCCGGTGGGGAACAGCGAGCGGTGCTTGCTGAGCTTCATGCCCGCGCGGCTGAAGGCCTTGAGGATCGCGCGGCAGGCGTAGGTCGAGAACTTAAAGCCTCGGCCGGCGTCGAACTTGTCCGCGGCCCGAAGCAGCGCCATGTTGCCTTCGCTGACCAGGTCCGGGAAGTCCATCTCGCTCATGCGCGTTCGCTTAGCCATCGCCAGCACCAGCGCGAGGTTGGTCTGAGCGATCTGGTCGCGGAGCATCTGGGCCTTGCGATACCACGCGAGCATGTCACGCGCGACATCGATGTCGATCGAAGGCGAGTCCAGCAGCTCGTCACGCAGGAGACACACGCGGAAGCGGCAGTAGTTGAACTGCAGGAACAGTGCCTGCTCCTGCTTGGCGGAGAGCAGCACGCTGCCGGCCCCTCGGCTTTGCCGGGCCATGGCGTCGTTGGCGTCCATGACCGGGTGGTACCAGGAGGTGTCGGGCTTCTGAATGTCCGGTGCCTCGTCGAAGATCCGGGCCAGCGCCTGGTCCTGCGGCAGGTCGAAGAGGTCCGAGTCGATGTATTCGTACTTGTTGTGGAGGACAAGCTTGAGGTCGGCCTCGTCCTGAGGTGACAGGCGTCGGCCACGACCGGCCGCCCGCAAACCACCCCGCGAAGCGACGCGGGCCAGCGGCGAGTTGTCAGGAGTCATTGCTTGCATGGGGCATCCTTTCCTTTTCACGCCCGGACCATTGGGGGGAAGGCCATCCGGGTCGCTACTGATTAAAACGCTCGAGAAGCCTGCCTTGTTTCCGCTTTTTAGAATAATTCAAAAATAGTCAAAACGTCAATATCGTTCTCGTCATTTTTGGAAAATTATTTTCAATCTTGGTTTTTTGGGCATTATTGAGGCTTTCGCAGATTTTTTACGTTTGGATTCAGCCATGGGTTCAAGATTGTTAACGTTTGACCACTCCACTAGACTACCCTAAAGTAGTTATCGTGCGGTCGAATCGCGATCGGCGTGTCAGGACCGCATCCGGTCGCACCGTCATCAAACCCAAGCCCCACGGAGCCAAGCCATGGCCTTCACCCTGCCCGAACTTCCTTACGCCCCCGACGCCCTCGAGCCGGCCATCGACGCCCGGACGATGGAGATCCACCACGGCAAGCACCACGCCGGCTACGTCGCCAAGCTCAACGCCGCCGTCGAAGGCCTAAGCGTGCCCGACTGCATCTGGACGCTTTGTGCCCAGCTCGACAAACTCCCAGCCGACAAGCAGGCCGCCGTGCGCAACAACGGCGGCGGCCACGCCAACCACACCCTCTTCTGGTCCATCCTCGCCCCCAAGGGTCAAGGCGGTGCTCCCTCAGCCGAACTGGCCAGCGCCATCGACAAAGACCTGGGCGGCATGGACAACTTCAAGAAGCAGTTCACCGACGCCGCCGCCAACCGCTTCGGCTCCGGCTGGGCCTGGCTTGGCGTCAAGGACGGCAAGCTCTGCGTCTGCTCAACCCCCAACCAGGACAACCCCGTCATGCCCGTCCCCGGCTGCTCGGGCTGCACGCCGATCCTCGGCCTGGACGTGTGGGAACACGCCTACTACCTCAACTACCAGAACCGCCGACCGGACTACATCAACGCCTTCTTTAGCATCGTCAACTGGAAGAAGGTCAGCGAGAACTACGCGAAGGCGAAGAAGTAAACTGCGCCCACTTGCGTCATCGATCCGATCAGACCACTCGAAGCCCACGCTGAAACAGCGTGGGCTTTTTTTTGCTTTGGTCTCAGTTGCAACTGAACTGTAAACTGAGCGGCAAGCCATCATGTCCAGACGACGCAGACCCCCGAGACTTCACGACGCGCGCGGATCCTCGCGCCTCGGCGGCTGCATGATCACGCTGATCTTTGGCGGCATTTTCTCAGCAGTCGGCACCGGGCTCTTCATCTTCATGACCGTGCTGCCCCTTTGGCACATCTACGAAGCACGCAGTTGGGTCGCCACGCCCTGCACCATCACGCTCTCGCAGGTCAAGACCCACAAGGACAGCGAGGGCGATACCTACTCCATTGAGATCAAATACACCTACCCGTTCAACGGCCAAACCTACACCGGCGACACCTACCACTTTGCAGGCCCGGGTTCCTCATCGGGATACAAGGGCAAGAAAAAGGTGGTCGATGAATATCCCGCCGGCTCGCAGCAGACCTGTTATGTCGATCCGAACGACCCGCGCCGATCGGTCATCCAGCGCGGCTTCACCGCGGCACTGTGGTGGGGACTGTTTCCGATTCCCTTCATGGCTGTGGGTTTCACCGTGCTCTTTGCGGGGCTGACGGGCAAGATCAAGGTCGGCTCATCGAGCAGTATGAATCTTGACTGGCGGCCGGCGGTGCAGGAAGACGCCCTCATCACGCCAAGGCCGGTCACATTCGAGCCGGGCAAGTCAAGAAAAATCGGGTTCGTTGTCCTAGCGGTATTCGCCTTGATCTGGAACGGCATCATCAGCATCATCGCCTTCGGCCCGGTCACGAGCCTGCTGCGCGGCGACAGCGACTGGGAACTGGTCCCGCTGTTATTTCTCTCGCCCTTCCTGCTGATCGGGCTGGTACTCATCGGGGCTTGCCTGCGCAGCCTGATGCTGATCTTTGCGCCCTCGATCGCGGTGGAACTGGACACCGACACGCTGCCGCTGGGCGGGACAACTACGCTGCGCTGGCACATCCTCGGCCGACGTGAACGCGTCGAGCGCATCACGATCACGCTCGTTGGTCAGGAACATGCGACCTACCGCCGAGGCACGGACACCACCACCGATAAAAAGGACTTCTACGAACAGACGATCGTCGGCGACGACCCGGCGATAGCAGAGATGGCGCCGATGTCGCCTCCCGACGAACATGGCCAGGCGCTGCTGTCGATCCCCATGGACACGATGCACAGTTTTAACGCCAGCAACAACAAGATTGTCTGGAAGCTCATCGTACGGGCGAAGGTCTCGCGCTGGCCGGACCCGAAGGACGAGTACGAGATCACCGTGCTGCCGATGCCGACGCAGCATTTCACCTAATTTTCAACGTAACATCCAGACACACCATGCAGGACACGCTCCAGATCCAACTCGACCGCAGCGACGCGTGCTATCTGCCCGGCGATGCGATCACCGGCAGTGTGAGTTGGGACTTGCCGTCGGGCGTTCAGAGCGTAAGCGTTCGCCTTTTCTGGCGGACCCAGGGCAAGGGCACGCAGGACCTGGGCGTGGCTCAGGAGATCACGTGGGAGCAGGTGGCGATCCGCGAGCAGCGTGCGTTTACGTTTGCCGGCGTCGATGGGCCTTACAGTTTCTCGGGCCAACTGATCTCGGTGTGCTGGGTGATCGAGGCGTACACCTCGCCGGGCAACGCGCAGGGTGAGCAGCCGATCGTGCTGTCACCGACGGGCGCGGAGATCCGCGTATGACTAAGCCGACGCGGCCCAGCGACAACCCCTTTAACGCGCAGCGCGTCGATGCGCTCCGATACATCCCGTTTGATCACACGCTTGACGACGTGGCGCAGCGGCTCAAGCGCCAACGCTACCGCGGCGCGATCTGCGGGCCACACGGCTGCGGCAAGAGCACGA
>JBGSTE010000536.1:0-1173 GCA_041736655.1 Phycisphaeraceae bacterium
TCCTCGTCAACTGCGCCGCCATCTGGCAAAAAAAGTCACTCGAAGAAGTCACCGCCGCCGACGTCCGCCTCCACTTCGACACCAACACCCTCGGCACCTTCCTGTGCTGTCAACATGCCGGTCTCGCCATGGTCGGCCAACCCACCGGTGGCTCGATCATCAACATCGGCGATTGGGCCGAAGTGCGCCCTTATCTCAACTACGCCGCCTACTTCCCCTCCAAAGGGGCCGTCTCCACCCTCACCCGCTCGCTCGCCGTCGAACTCGGCACGCGCAACCCGCGCGTCCGCGTCAACTGCCTTCTCCCCGGCCCCGTCATGCTCCCTCCCGACTTGCCTCAAGCCGAACGCGACGAGGCCATCGACGCCACTCTCGTCAAACGCGAAGGCAGCCCCCACAACATCGCCCAAGCCGTCCTCGCCCTCATCGACAACGATTTCCTCACCGGTGTTTCCCTACCCGTCGATGGCGGCCGCACCATCTATGCCCCCTGATACACCCCTTGGCGTTCCCTGAAATTTCGCGCGCGACGCCCCTTGGCGTCACCGACACTCGTTGATTTTATCGAGCCAACACAACGCGAACTGAACTACTACCGGCTGAAGCCGGTAGGTTGCAGGAGATCGTGAGCTACGGACTGAAGTCCTTCGCTCACGATTTGGTGATGCGGAAGTTGTCGCCGCCGTCATCGGGCTCGGTGCCTTCTTGTTGGCGGATGTACTCCTGGATCACCTCGTCGGTCACGTTGCCGCTCGATGCCACAAAATAGCCCCGGGCCCACAAGTGCCGGCCCCAGAACGCCCTTTGCAGATGCTTGAACTCCATCAGCAGCTTCCGAGAGCTTTTACCCTTGATGTACTGCATGATCTTGCTCGGCGACAGATTCGGCGGGCAGGACAGCAGAACATGGACATGGTCGCGGGACACCGAGCCTTCCAGAATCTCAATCTCGTTCGTTCGGCAAACCTCCCGCACCAGCTCACGCAGACGCACCCCAACCGCATCGACCAGAATCGGCTTCCGATATTTGGTGATCCATACAAAATGGTACTTCAGGTCATGCCGGCTGTGCGAACTCGTACGGTAATTCTCCATGCACAAATCATAGCCAAACGAAGAACCTCAAGGTTTCGCCTAAAGGCGAGGGCTTTAGACCCATCGCAAGGACAGTAA
>JBGSTE010000585.1:0-2295 GCA_041736655.1 Phycisphaeraceae bacterium
GGCCTCGTCCAAGTCAGCGGCCAGGCCCAGATCGTCGGTGATGACAAGTCCTTCGACCTCTCCGCGACGGTCGTCGGCAACGGCGAACTCACGGTCAGCTCGCCGATCTCCGGCGATTACAACGCTACCGTCTCGGGGTCGCTTAACGGCTACAGCGGCGCGCTTCGGCTCACCGGCTTCCGCGTGAACATGACCGCCAACCAGGCGAACTTCTCCGGCCCTGTCAGCCTCGAAGCCAAGCGCGTGACCACCTCCGCTCTCAACGCACTGGGCGTCGGCAAGGTCAGCGTCGTCCGAGACGGCGGGCTCTACCTCAGCTCGAACCTCTCGGCTGACCTCGACTATGACTTCGGCACGCTGAGCCTGTCAAACCGCACACTGTCAGGCGACCTGAGCGTGCAGCGATCCCTTCGCATCCAGGGCCAGGGCGGCGTCGTCAGCTCGGCGATGATCATGCAGGACGGGTCGGAACTGCGCTTGGAACAGACCGGGCAGGTCCGCTTCGATGGGCCGATCACGCTCAACGGCCAGACCGAGTGGCACGGCTTTGACAACGGGTCGCTGCGCACGACCGGCCAGATCTTCGCCGATGCGCCCGACACGCAGATCAACCGCCTGGGCCCGGCCGGCAATTTCTTGATTCAGTCTTCCGTCTATATCCCTGCCGGAAACCGCCTCGCGATCCTGAGCAACGACCAACTGGACGGCTTCGTCATCGCAGGCTCGACCAAGGGCTTGACTGGCGCGGGAACGCTGAGAACCAGCGCGCTCAGCCTGGCCAACGGTGCCTTCGTCCGCCCTGACACCAACGCCGACCCGTTGACCGTCACCGGCGGCGTGAACTTCGGCGCTTCCACCGCGCTGCAACTGGAACTGGCCGGCGATCGGCTGGGCCTGTACGGCTGGTTCATGGCCCAGGGCGACATCGTGCTCGACCCGTCCGCCGAGTTGCAGGTCTCCCTGTCGCCTGGCTTTGCGCCTACGAGCGACGACGTGTTCATGATCCTCCGCGGCCAATCGATCACCGGCACGTTCGGCAACGCGTCTCAGGAACTGACCGCCAACGACTATCGCTTTGATGTTCACTACTTCGCCGACCGCGTCGAACTGACCAACGCAAGGCTCGTTCCCGAGCCCGGATCGCTGCTGCTGATCGGCGGCATGGGCCTGCTGATCGGGAGCCGACGCCGACGGCTACGCCCGTGAATGGATGTGGTCAATACACCTTACCGAGCGATATGGTTTTCCCCAATCCTGAGTCGGGTTACGCAGATACCCGTAACCGATAGGGCAAATCACCTCATCAATTTCAGGAGCAGACGGGTCAGCGTCAATTGCTCACGGAATAGTGCGAGAAGTCGATGATCAGGCGTTGGTGGGCGCGGAAGAGGCCGTGCAGATTTTCCTTTAACAACAACGCCAAATGCGCGTAGGAGCCGAACGCCCGATCGCCCAGGAGGATGTCACCGGCGTCGAGCATCGTGTGCAGGCGGTGGGCGTCGGCCAGGTCGTGGGTGTTCCAGCGTCCGACGATGAAGTCGATGAGCAACCCCGTCGCGTGGTCAAAGAGCCAGAGCGTGTGCATCACCGGGAAGCCGAGCTTGTCCGCGCATCGGCCCGGCACGCCGTAGGCCTTGCGCAGCGCCGGCGTATCGGGCATCGAGACGCCCGAGCCGTCGATCATGAACACGCGGTGGCCGTGCCAGGTTGCGACGCCGTGGCAGCATGAGCGTGCCCGGCCGAGGGTCTCTAGCAGCAGGCGACCGAGGACATCGATGGGCAGGCGGGCCCGGGCCGCGAAGTAGGCGGTATCACTGGCCGCGAGGTTGGCCAGGCGCAGGAGTGATCGACCCGAGACGTTGCCCAGGAGCACCTGGAGGATCATCAGCCTGACGGTCAGCACCGGCCCGAGCAGCCGATCACGGAAGGTGTGCCCGGCCGCATCGACCGCGTCATGGATCAGATCATCGGGCAAATAATGTTCGGGGTCGCGCTTGAAGTCAGAGCGTGTTGAAGCGATACTGGCCATCCTTGGCCTCCTGTGGTGCTGTTGATTAGACAACACCATCATCGCAGGAGGCCTTCTCTTGCGCCAGCCGGTCATAACGCGCGCCAGGGCGCAGACTTATGGCTTAAGTTGGTGGCGTTCGTGTCAGGAACCGTTTTGATGCGTGAGGCCGGCGGTTGGCGGGTGCAGCGTCCGTGATGCCTCGGGGACGGAAAAGGGGTCGGGGGACGGAAAAGGGGTCGGGGACGGAAAAGGGGTCGGGAGTCGTTTTTACGGTCACATTTCGC
>JBGSTE010000608.1:0-4100 GCA_041736655.1 Phycisphaeraceae bacterium
GCGGGTAGGGTTTGGGGTGATGCTTGCGAACGGTTGGCTGGGCCAGGGGTTGTGGGGGGTGGTGTTATTGAGGGTGATTTTGCGCGCGCGGGGGTTGGGGTTGGGGGGTTGATGTGGGGTTGTATTTTGCTGCGTCTGCCGGGAGGTGGGTTCGGGGGAGGTAGGTTGGGTTCGGGTGGAGAACATGGGGCCGGGGGACCGGCGGACGTAGCGGACCGGGCGGTGAACCGCCCTCGGCCTGGGGGCGGGGGCGGCTTTTTTGTGCGCGCTGGGGGTGGGGCCCGTAGAAAACGCTGGGGATCCAGTGATTCCGATTTAGGGTGTAGTTGGGAAGGGGGATAGGGGCCAAGGCGCTCGAGAGCTGGGCTGTGAGGGGGGCGTGGAAGGGGGAGCGGGGTGGATAAAAATTCGGGTTTACCTCGAATTGACAAGCGGATGGGTTTAGGTAAACTACTCGGCTCGCCTCCGGCTGGGCGCTTTTGTGGCGTACCGGAACGGTGGTGCGGGACCAACCCCAGGGCTCTTTGACATGACGTCCGGCAAGATCAGAATCAGGATGGAAGCGTACGACCACCAGGCCCTCGACGCGTCGGCCCGGGAGATCGTGGATCACGCCAAGCGGACCAACGCACGGGTCGCGGGACCGGTGCCGTTGCCCACGCGGATCGAGCGTTATACGGTTCTGAGGTCGCCGCACGTGGACAAGAAGAGCCGTGAGCAGTTTGAGATCCGCACGCACAAGCGGATCATCGACATCATGGACTACAGCCCGCGGACGATCGAGGCGCTGAACCGACTGATCGTTCCTGCCGGCGTATTTGTGAAGATCCTTGCTTAAGACGGAAAGTCGGCAGGGCGTCAGGCGTAGATGTTAAGACAACCAGGAATTCAACACGGGGCACGATCCTCTGGCGAGAGCCACGATCAGGCGAGAGCCGCCCCAGGAGACTTCAGTGATGGGTAAGGCAATTTTAGGTCGGAAAGTCGGGATGACCCGGCTGTTTGATGCGGACGGCAAGAACATTCCGGTGACGGTGATCCAGGCGGGTCCTTGCTTTGTCAGCCAGATCAAGACGGCGGAGAATGACGGCTACGACGCGATCCAACTCGCGTTTGATGACGTTAAAGGCCGCAACTCGACGTTTCAGTTGATCGCCCACGACGCGAAGGCGGGCCTGAGCCCCAAGCGGTTCCACCGCGAGGTTCGGCTGGAGGCTGGGGAGCTGTCGGGGTACGAGCTGGGCCAGCAGATCAAGGTGGATGTGCTGGAAGGTACGAAGTTTGTTGATATTGTCGGGACGAGCAAGGGCAAGAGCACGCAGGGCGTGATGAAGCGTCACAACTTTGCGGGCATGGAAGCGAGCCACGGCGTGGAACGCAAGCACCGCAGCCCGGGTTCGATCTGCGGCCGATCGAGCAACCGCGGCACGGGCAAGCCCAAGATGGGCATCCGCATGGGCGGGCGTATGGGCAACGAGCGTGTGACCTGCCGCTCGGTCCAGGTGATCGGGATTGATAACGAGAAGGGCCTGCTCCTGGTGAAGGGGCCTGTGCCCGGTGCGAATAAGGGACTGGTTTACGTAAGGGAGGCCACACGGCTTTACAAGCAAAAGGCGGCACTCGCCAAGGCGTCGTAAGTCGGTCGAGCGGTGGGCCCGGGTAAGGGTCTGCTCGAAATCCGAAACTGCTTCGTCGCGACAATCCGGCTCCAACCGAGTCCAAGGGACAAATCATCGGCCAACCGGCCAGTCCCTCGCGGCGAACCCAACGCATGTCTGCACAATCAGACAGGCACCGTAGGTAAGAAACGATGATCGAAATACCCGTCTACAACACGTCCGGCACGCAGACCGGCAGCATCGAGATCGACGAGCAGTTGCTCGGCGGCGAGGTGCGTCCGACCCTGCTCAAGCAGGCTTACGTCCGTCTGCACGCCAACCGCCGATCCACCAACGCGTCGACCAAGTCGCGTGGCATGGTCGAGGGCTCGACCCGCAAGCTGTATAAGCAAAAGGGCACGGGCAACGCGCGTCGCGGCGACAAGAAATCCAACATCCTCCGCGGCGGTGGCCACGGCAAGGCCAAGGTCCCGCACTCCTGGCGGCAGGACATGCCGATCAAGATGCGCAAGCTCGCCAACCGCAACGCCCTCCTGGCGAAAGCGCTTGATGGCGAGATCCGCCTGGTCGAAGGCTTCAAGTTTGATAAGCCCTCGACCAAAGCCTTTGCCGACCTGCTGGCTGCCTTGAAGATTGATCGCACCTGCCTCGTCGCGTTCAGCGACACCCGCGGACCTGAAGCCAAGTCCGCATCGAACCTTGATTACGTAGACCTGACGCAGATCGACCGGCTTAACGCCTTCGACCTGCTGAACCATCGTTACCTCATCGCCGACAAGTCGGCGTTTGAGGCCTATGTTGCGCGTGTGACCGCCTCGGTGAAGGAAGTCGCAGCGCAGGAGGTGGCAGCCTGATGACCTTTGAGCCGACCCACATTATCAAGCGTCCGATCATTACCGAGAAGTCGACGCACGAGGCCTCGACGGTGATCGCCGGCGGCAAGCGTGCCGGCACCCCGATCAACCGCTACGCCTTCGAGGTCGACATGCGTGCCCGCAAGGGCGAGATCGCCAAGGCGATCGAAGCGATCTACAGCGTGCGTGTCGAGAAGGTCAACACCCAAACCCGCAAGGGCCAGTACTTCCGCACGAAGTTCGGCCAGGCCAAGTCGTCCAGCTGGAAGAAGGCCCTGGTGACCCTGCACCCCGAGGACCGGATCGATCTGTTCTAGGAGCTTTGAGCGATCAGCGGTCAGCCATCAGCCAGGCGGACCGCGATTGGAACTAACTGGCTGATTGCCTGAAGCGGATCGCTGAAGGCTAAATGCAAAGAGCTGAATACCATGGCAGTACGCATCTACAACAGAACCTCGGCGGGTCGGCGTAACGCCTCGGTCAACCTCTATGTCGAGGTGACCAAGGGCACGCCCGAGAAGACCCTGCTCGAGAAGAAGACCAAGACCGGCGGCCGCAACCACCACGGCAAGCTGACGGACCGGAACATCGGCGGCGGCAACAAGCAGCGCTATCGCCGGATCGACTGGTCGCGGAAGAAGGACGACATGCTCGCGACGGTCGTGGGCATCGAGTACGACCCGAACCGCTCGGCGAACATCGCCCTGGTCCAGTATGAAGACGGCGAGAAGCGTTACATCATCGCCCCGCGGCAGCTGACCGACGGCGACAAGATCATCTCGTCAAGCGAGAAGTGCGAGCCGAAGGTCGGCAACTGTATGCCGATCAAGCACATCCCCACGGGGCTGAACGTGTTCTGCATCGAGATGCAGCCGGGCAAGGGTGCGCAGCTTTGCCGGTCGGCCGGGACTTACGCCCGCCTGACCAACCGCGAAGGCAAGTGGGCGACGCTGGTGCTGCCCTCTGGCGAAGTCCGCCAGGTGTCGATCGATTGCCGTGCAACGATCGGCGGCGTAGGCAACACGGACCACAACAAGACCAAGCTGGGCAAGGCGGGGATGAGCCGCAAGCTCGGCCGTCGTCCGCACACCCGCGGCATGGCCAAGAACCACCACGACCACCCGATGGGCGGCGGTGACAACAAGTCGTCGGGCAACCGTCCGCCGAGCTCGAAGACCGGTGTGTTGTCCAAGGGTGGCGGGACCCGTAAGCACGGCCTGAACAGTAATAAGCGGATTATCCGCCGTCGAGTCAGCCGTCGTTACGGCCAGCTCAAGCTCAAGTAAGCCCCCGGAACTTGAACCCCCGGAACGATTTAACAGGACCCGCGCATGGCACGCTCCCAGAAAAAAGGCCCCTACGTCGACCTCAAGCTTTACCGCAAGGTCGAGAAGCTCAACCAGCAGGACCGCCGCGAACCGGTGAAGACCTGGTCGCGGGCCTGTACGATCGTGCCCGAGTTTGTCGGCCACACGTTCATGGTGCACAACGGCAAGAGCCACCTGCCGGTGCTGGTGACCGATGACATGGTCGGCCACAAGCTCGGCGAGTTCGCCCTGTCCCGCACCTTCAAGTCGCACACCACCGGCACCATGGCGCAACGCTCCGCGGGCATGAAGTCGTAAGA
>JBGSTE010000625.1:0-10710 GCA_041736655.1 Phycisphaeraceae bacterium
AAACTTCCGGGGGCGGTAGAATCGTGCATGTCGGGTCTCCTTGGGTAAGAGGTGGTCTTTACAACGAGCGTTGTATGGGACACAACGTGATCCCGCTACCGCCCGCCGGGAGACCCGGCTTTCATAGTTTCTTTTCTGCCCCAACATCGGTGAGCCACAACGCTCCACGCTCTCCCTCGACATCGAAGCCGAGCCGCGCCCGGCGTTTACCATGGATGTTCTGCGAGCTTACGACGAACAGACTGACTGAGCATAGAAAAAGCCGCGTTGTGGCGGTATGGGTGTGTGAATCATTCTTCGTCGGCGGAGTTTTTGGGAGGTTCGGTCCACTCGTACTCTGCTAATCGGTTTATAGCCTGTTCCGGCGTAGAAGCAATCATTTCAAAATGATCATCAAAGCCCCCCCAGACCTTGCCCTCTTCGTCCATCATTAACAGCATATGTTTCTGATGAGACTGGCCAATTGGCATCAACAATTCGCCGCATTGCTTTTCATACCAAAGAAGCCACTCTTGAACAATACTCTTAAAGGTTTGGTCAAGGTTAATATGAAAAAGCTCATACACTTCAGAATCAAAATAGTGCCTCGCAACAATTCCCCCTAACTCATCGCAAAATTGCATCCCCGAGTCGTTTAGATGAATCCCGCTGTCACTCATGGCTTTATAGACAGGTGTGTTGTCAACCACCCTAGCTTCAGTCCAGCCGGCATCTTTAAGCACATCTAACGCATGATCTGACAGCTTATCGTGGTTGATTGCACCCATGATAATTTTCCTCGTGGAAGAAAAGGGGAAAAAGGGGTCGGGAGTCGTTTTGGCGGCGCGTGGCTGAGGTGGCGACTCTGTGAACCCCGGCGGGTGGCCGGGGCGGAGGCTTTGCGACCTCGCGGAGCGTAATGTATGACATGGGTCATTGCCAGAAGACTCCAAGTCTTTGCAGACGTCGACGCTCGCAACGCCTGCCGGAGCTGGCGTTTCGTTGAAGCTGCTGTGCGTGCGGGACGCTGCGACCATCTGTCCATTATATCTCGTTCGTTTCGGGGTCTCGCGGACTCGTCCCCGCCACCCGCCGAGCCACACCCGAGTCATGGCACGCGGCGGGGTGAGGGTTCTTCAGGGACGACTACAGTAGGCAGTCCTGCATTATCGATCCGAATGGCGACAAACTCCTCCACAAAACCATAGCCAGTGTCTGCTGGTGGAGGATTTAGATGCTCCCATACATCAGTCGGTTGACCAATGAATTTTCCCGACTCGTATCCGACCAACCGAACAACGCCGTTTCCAGATAGACCCACTCCATAATTACGCGTATTCAAATTAACCAGATAGGGCTGGGTAAGTTCAACACCATCTAGATGAGTCACACGAATACGCTTAACAAAAGGAGCATTCTTCCCTGGAGTATCATTGGAAATTAACTGCCCCTCAACACGCAAGATAGTGCCAAAAGGCAAGCCAGACGATCCAATAATAAGAGTATTCTTATCCCTTAAGTCTTTAACATTTACACGCATATTGGCACGCTCGCATTCACATATCGCCGCAGTACAGCCAGATATTGCCATAAAAAGCACAAACGAGGCAACATTGGCAAGCAAAGCCACTAAATCAGGATGTAGTTTATTCTTTATCATCTGGCCAACTACCTCTGTGACGTGTCACTGTTTCTTTGGTAATACCATCTCTGGTACAACTTATACACCATACTTCTTCGTTGTAATTGCCACCAACATATGAGTCGGCGGGTGGCCGGTCTGTACGCTTTGCGACCTCGCGGAGCGTGTTGTGTGACATGGGTCATTGCCAGAAGACTCCTAGTCTTTGCAGGTGTCGACGCTCGCAATGCCTGCCGGAGCTGGCGTTTCGTTGAAGCTGCTATGCGTGCGGAACGCTGCGACCATCTGTCTATTATATCTCGTTCGTTCCGGGCTCTCGCGGACTCGTCCCCGGCCACCGGCCGCAGTGTCAGTGTTCGATATGACAGGCTGGAAGCCTGTCCCACCTTTCATACTGACCCGCTACCAACTCGCCCGGCCGGCGAGCGGCTGGGGCACCGTGTTGGGGCAGCGTGCTAAACTACTTGACGCATGCAACTGCTATCCATCGTTGAAACACGACTCGCATGGCAGCCGACCCTGTCGGCCAATTCGCGATTGTCCAGCGAGGTGATGATCCTGCTGGGGGTGATCGTGGGTCTGGGGGTGCTGATGGGGGTGGTGGCGATGGTGCTGCGGCGGAAGCTGGTGGTGCGTGACGAGTCGCCGCCGCTGGGTTTCACGCTTTCGGACCTGCGTCGGCTGCACGCGGAGGGTCAGATCAGCGATGAGGAGCTGGCCGCGGCCGAGGAGCGGACGCTCTCGCGGAGCCGGTCGCACTACCTGGGCAATGCCGGTGAGGAGCCGGCGATGTTGAATTTGGACGAGTCTTCCACAAATGATCCACCGCTTGAAGGGCCTGAGGCCGAGAATGATTCGGACGCTGCCGATAAGAACGGCGGCGGCTGAACGGCGTTACGCGTGGCAAAGATTGCAAGGAATTTCCGTATCTCTGGCTGGGATTGGCGGGTGTCTTGGGTTATGATTGTCGGATCGGCTGTCGCGTCCGTAATGCGCAGCGGGTCGGTTGATCGGTCGGAATGGGCTCATGGAGCTAACGGCCGATCTGAATCTGGACGATGGACACCGGTCAGACCGGCCGGCATGAGCGGGCCCGGTCGTTAGGATTTCACTCGGAGGCGACGTTTTCGTCGCGAAGAAGGCAAATCTCTCATGGCGGATCGCGACGGCAGCAACGGAGCGGGTGGGCCCAAGGACGTCAACTCTGGCGAGGGCTTCAAGGGCCGGCGGGTCACGACCTGCTCGTTCTGTGGCAAGAGCTCGCGCGAAGTAGGCCCGATGGTCGAGGGACCGAACGACGTCTACATCTGCAGCAACTGCACCGAGTTGTGCCAGAACATCTTCAAGCAGGAGCGCCGGCGCGTTCACTCGGGTCGGCCGACGGTCGGCTCGATCCCCACGCCGCGCCAGCTCAAGGAGTTCCTGGACCAGTACGTGATCGGGCAGATCACCGCCAAGCGCGCCCTGTCGGTGGCCGTGCACAACCACTACAAGCGACTAAGCGCCGCCGAGAAGGACTCGCCCATCGAGCTGGACAAGTCCAACGTCCTGCTCATCGGTCCCACCGGCTCGGGCAAGACGCTGTTGGCCCGGACGCTGGCGCGGACGCTGAACGTGCCCTTTGCCATCGGCGACGCGACCACGCTCACCGAAGCCGGCTACGTCGGCGAAGACGTCGAGAACCTGCTGCTCAAGCTGCTGCAGGCCGCGGACTACGACTTGGAAGCGGCCCAGCGCGGCATCATCTACATCGACGAGATCGACAAGATCGGCAAGACCTCGCAAAACGTCTCAATCACCCGCGACGTCTCGGGCGAAGGCGTCCAGCAGGCCCTGCTCAAGCTCCTCGAAGGCACCACGGCCAACGTCCCTCCCCAGGGCGGCCGCAAGCACCCCGAGCAGCAGTACATCCAGATCGACACGACCAACATCCTGTTCATCTGCGCCGGCTCGTTCGTCGGGCTTGACGACATCATCCGACAGCGTCTGGGCAAGAAGTCCATCGGCTTCGGCTCCGAACAGGCCACGGGCAAGAAGATCAAGGACGACGATAAGATCCTCCAGCACGTGACGCAGGACGACATCCTGCACTTTGGCATGATCCCCGAGTTGATCGGCCGCCTGCCGGTGATCACCCCGCTGGACAAGCTCACCGCCGAGACGCTGGTCCGCATCCTCACCGAGCCCAAGAACGCGCTGGTGCGGCAGTATCAGCACTTTTTCGCGATGGAAGATGCCCAGTTGGAGTTCACCGAAGACGCGCTGCTGACGCTGGCCGACCGGGCGATCGAACGCGACACCGGCGCCCGCGCCCTGCGGTCGGTGATGGAAGACATCATGCTCGACCTGATGTACGACCTGCCGGACCAGAACAACAAGGGCATCAAGTACGTTATAGATGCATCGGCGGTGCGCCATCCCCGGTCGCTCAAGGAGCTGGCCGTGTCGATTCAGAAGGAATCGGCCTGATGGCGAAGGTTGGACGGCCGTCTGGCTGTCTGATCGACACGCCGGACGAACGCCCCACCTCAGAACCCTCACAACCCGCCGAGTCGGCGGGTTTTTTCATCGCCCGTGAAGAAACCGCTCGCCGATCCCCGCGTCCCTACAATACTTCATCATCCCCGCCGCCAACATCCGCCTAACGAGGTGCCCTTTGATCCGATCTGGAAAGCTCTCCCTGGCCTTGCGAACCACCGCCGCCCTGCTGCTGGTGGCCTGTACCAGCACCGCGCCCGCCGCCGGGCCCGGCCCCGCAACGATTGACGGCCCGCAGCCCCGCGTCATGGTTTCGGACCTCTCGGACCAGATCGCGGACCTGGCCCAGCGCGGCAAGTTCGACGAGCTGGACCACCTCATCGCCACCCTCCCGCAGACCGAAGAGACCCGCTCGCTTTCGGATTCCATCAAGGCCTACCAGGAACACCTCACCGCCCGCCGCACGGTCAAGCAGAAGGCCTACGACGACGCGCTGGCCGAGGCGATGACCAAGCTCGATGAAAGCAAGGTCGAAGAGGCGATGGTCAAGGTCATCGAGGCCCACAGCCTGGCGGAAAACCCCGGCAAGCTGCTGAGCGAACCCCGCGTCGCCGAGTTGATCAAGACCGTCGACAGCATGGCCCAGAAGGCGCAGGACGAAGCTCGCTTTGTCGACGCGTTGAGCCTCTACCGTCTGCTGGATCTCCTGTACGAAGACACGCGCGCCTACCACAAGCAGTACAACGACGCCGCGACACACGTCCGCGTGATTCAACTCTACAAGCCCGCCCTGCTGCGCGAGCTCTACATCGAACGCGCCAAGCGACTAGGCAACGAAGACGACGTCAAGCTCTTTGAAGAAGTCGACCAGCAGGAACTCGAAGACTGGACGATCAAGCTCGAAGGCGTCGAGGTCGAGATGCTTGCTCAGGTCGTCACCCAGGCCGCCACGCGACACGTCGACAAGGAAGGCTACACCCCGCTGATCCGCGGCGCCGCCCAGGGCCTGTCGGTCATGATCCAGACCCAGGGCATCGAGGACATCTTCCCGGGCCTGAAGGACAAGGACAAAGTTGCCGCGCTGCAGAAGAAGCTCGACGCGGTCGTTGAAGACCTCAACCGCCCGGGCCGAAACCTCACCCGCACCGCCGCCATGACCCTGCTGGTGGAGATGATTGAAGAAAACAACGCGACCGTGGCCCTGCCCGCGAACGTCATCGTCTATGAACTGACCACCGGCGCGACCGGCGAGCTCGACCCCTTCTCCGCCGCCATCTGGCCCGAGGAACTGCGGCAGTTCAGCCGGTCCATCAGCGGCAACTTCGTCGGCATCGGCGTGCAGATCCAGAAGCTCGACGGCAAGCTCACCGTCGTCACCCCGCTCGAAGGCACGCCCGCCATGGAAGCAGGCCTCAAGGCCGACGACGTCATCGCCAAGGTCAACGGCGTCGCCACCGGCTCCTGGAGCGTCGACCGCGCCGTCCGCGAAATCACCGGCCCCGAAGACTCGCAAGTCACACTCACCATCCTCCGCGAAGACAAGGAACCCTTCGATGTCACCGTCAAGCGCAAGCAGATCGACATCGAATCCATCAAGGGCTTCATCCACCGCGACGCTGGCGGCTGGGACTACTGGATCGACAAGCAGTCGGGCATCGGCTACATCCGCATGAGCCAGTTCCTGCGCCAGACCGCCGAGGACATGGACAAGGCGGTCGCACAGATGAAGGCCGAGGGCGAACTCAAGGCCATCGTGCTGGACCTGCGCTTTAACCCCGGCGGGCTCTTGTCGACCGCCATCGGCGTGGTCGACCGCTTCGTCGACGACGGCCGAATCGTCTCCACCGTCAACGCCGACGGCGTCATCACCTCCAGCCACTCCGCCAACCCGCGCAACACCTACGACGCCAACCTCGACCTGGTCGTCCTCATCAACCAGGGCTCGGCTTCGGCCTCGGAGATCGTCTCCGGCGCGCTGCAGGACTACGAACGGGCCATCGTCCTCGGCGAAACCAGCTACGGCAAGGGCTCGGTCCAGGACATCTTCCCCATCGGCAAGGGCGACGCGCTCTTCAAGTGCACCACGCAGTACTATCAGCTCCCCAAGGGCAAGATCATCCACCGCAAGGACGACTCCAAGGAATGGGGCATCCACCCGGACCTTGAGGTGAAGATGACCAACAAGGAAGTCGCCAACTGGCTCGAAGCCCGCCGCAACGCGGATGTCTTGATCGCCAAGGAAGACCGCAAGGCCGACAAACCCCAGATCGACCCGCGCGACAGCTTCAAGGAAGGCCTGGACCCGCAACTCGAAGCGGCGGTGCTGCTGCTCAAGGCAAGACAGGTCGCGAGCAAGACGGAGTTGGCGAAGAAGGGCGAGTGATCGATGCCGGACTTTGTCCTGTCCTGTCAGCGATTGAACGACGGATTGATCACGCAAGTCACGGCCCAGCGCGACGGCAGGCCTGCGTCATATCGCGAAGTTCTCGATGCGCTGTCAAGCAATGAAGCGTTTCAGTCCGACCTGACGCAGACGATCACCTCATGCGGCTATCAGGCCATCCGTTTTGAAACACCAGCCGCAACGATCGACACACTCATGCAGCCGTTCGAGTGCGTACTAGTCAATAGCCCGGGCCTTGACCGAGCACCCGATGCGGAGAGCTTTATTGAGCAATTTGAAGAACATGATCCCGACTTGAACGTGATCGTTTTTTCAAACCTCGGCGGCGATGCAACGATGATCGTGCCTCGGCCGATCACGGGTAACGATCCGTACACACACCTGCTCGACTTCCTTATCAACGCCCCGATGCATCAGGTTCACGAACTGTGGTCTTCGATTGGCTCGACCATGCTCGATCTAGTCGGCAACGAGCCGCGATGGCTGAACACCGCCGGGGGCGGCGTGCCGTGGTTGCATGTGCGCATCGACAGTCGTCCGAAGTACTACAACTACAGGCCTTATACTGCATTGCCTTGAGTACTTAAGAGCGATGTCTTGCACCTGCGGCTTGGATCGCGTCTTGGCGCAAGCCATCCCAAGTCCGTGTTACCATTTCAGAACAATAGCAGCTTGCATGATTGATATGCATGCGTGCCACTGACAAGCGGAGTCTGCGGAGCTTGCCAGTGCGTTGTTGTGAAGCACTGACAAGTCTCAAAGCAGCCTTGTCAGTAGTGCACGCTGGAAAAAGTTTTTGCACTTTGCTTTATCACTCACTGCGGAGCCCATGACTTGGATAAACGCAAAAACAACATCAGCCTCGCGTTCGGAGTGCCGGGCATAATCCTGCAATTCGGTGGGCTTTGCATGTCTGGCTTCCTGAGCGCCAGCGGCATCTCGCCGAGTGTGAGCGGTATGTTATTTCTCGGCAGCCTGCTGCTGGGCACCGCGATGCTCATGATCGGGATCGCCTACTACGCCATGGCCAAGGGTCAGAGCGCACTGTGGTGCCTGATGGCGTTCCTGGGGATCATCGGCTTGATCGTGCTCGCCCTGCTTCCGGACCGGCATATCCATGGCCGACGCATGGTCCCGATCCACAGCAAGATCTCCGACACGCCAAGCATCAACTCGCCAACCTTCCAGTGTCCGCAGTGTGACTACCAGCTCAACGGCATCCCCGGCAGCGCGTGCCCGGAGTGCGGCCGACCCTTTAACCCGGACGATCTGACCACCGTCAAGGTTCAGGGCTACTTCATCGAAAAGACCGCCCCGTGGATGGGCCGATGGAGCCTGATCTGCGGCATCCTCGCGATCATCATGCTGATCTCGGTGTTCTGCGCCCCGATCTTTGGCATCGTCGGTGTTGTCTTGGGCCATCTGGCACGCAAGGAAATCAAGGAAAAAGACCTGCCCGGCGCAGGCGTCGCGCTAGGCGGGCTCATCACCAGCTACATCGCCGTCGGGCTGAGCCTGATCGTCCTCGCCGTGATATTCCTTGCCGAGGCCTTTGCCGCATAAGAGCGTGAAGCATGGCGGCCACTGACCCCGCCCGCTCAATATATCTGTCTGTGTCAAGGTGCATCCTCGGCATCTTGTTTGTCATCTCCACTCCCTGCTATCCTCAGGCCCGATGGAACAAGGCAAAAACGAGCTGAGCATGTTTTTAAGTGGGGTCGGAATCTGCCTGCAAATGGGAGCGCTTATTGTTTTCTTGGCGGAGCGTGCGGATATCGGTGTCACATCCTGGGACACGTTCTGGAAGTCGGCGGCTTTCTTCTGCATCGGCGCGGGCCTGTTGTGTTTGGGGCTATCGATCAACGCACGCGGCCGATGGCAGAGCTCCTGGCTCGGGCTTTATGGGCTGCTGAGTATCTTCGGAGCCATTTACGTAGCCATGCAAGAAGACCTGCACGCGATCGATCGGCGCAAACGATTGATCAACAAGAGCATTGCCGACCTGCCAGACCAAAACAGTGTCGCGTTCTACTGCTCGGGTTGTCAGTACCAACTTAACGGGATCACCAGCCGAGCGTGTCCGGAATGCGGTCAATCCTTTAACCCCGACGACCTGACCACGGTACTGGTGACCAGCCCGCAGATGTGGGACGCGCCGTGGCAGGGCCGATGGTCTGTGATGTTTGGATTGGCTGGCCTGTTAGTAGTATTTGGCTGCGGATTCAGTCCGATCCTTGCCATCATCGGCATCATCTTGGGTCACGTGGCGTTGAAGGACATCAAAAAGTTGCGTCGCCCGGGCTTGGGCGTAGCCATCTTTGGCCTGATTACGAATTATGCGTCGCTTGTGTTATTCGTGGTACTGGTCGTGTTCTTTGACCTGCTTTGGTAGAACCGTCATGGCGGCCTCTCACCCCGCCCGCTAAACTTGCCTGTCTATGGCAGGCTCAACCTTCGGCACACTCTTCCGCGTCACCACCGCCGGCGAATCGCACGGGCCTGGCAATGTCTGCATTGTCGACGGCTGCCCGCCCGGCATGGCGTTGTCAGTCGATGACTTGATTCCAGATCTGCTGCGCCGTCGGCCCGGACAATCCCGCATCGTCAGCCCACGCAAGGAAGACGACACGCCTGAAATCTTGTCCGGTGTCTTCGAGGGCAAAACCACCGGCACGCCGATCGCCATCCTCATCCGTAACCAGGACCAGCGAAGCCAGGACTACGGCGACATCAAGGACAAGTATCGGCCGGGCCACGCCGACTACACCTTCGACGCCAAGTTCGGCCTGCGCGATTACCGCGGCGGCGGACGATCGTCGGCCCGCGAAACGACCGTCCGCGTCGCGGCCGCGGCCATCGCCAAGAAGCTGCTGAAGCTCACGCACAACATCAACATCGTCGGCTACGTCGACCAGGTCGGCGACCTCCGCCTGGCCAACACCGACCCCGCAACCGTCACGCTCGCTCAGGTTGAAGCCAACCCCGTGCGCTGCCCGGACCCCACGATGGCGGCGAAGATGGAAGAGCTGATTACGCAAGTGCGCAAGGAGCAGGACTCCATCGGTGGCGCGGCCACGATCGTGGCGACGGGCGTGCCCGCCGGCTGGGGCGAGCCGGTCTTCGACAAGCTCAAGGCCGACCTGGCCAAGGCGATGTTCTCCCTGCCGGCGGTGATGGGCGTCGAATACGGCGAGGGCTTTGGCGTTGCGACCGCAAGAGGCAGCGAACACTGCGATACGTTCATCCCCAAAGAGCCATCAGCCATCAGCCATCAGCCATCAGATCTCGGAAGCTGCGACCAAACATCAATCATCAATTATCAATCTAAAATTACAACCGCCACCAACCGCCACGGCGGGATGCTCGGCGGGATCTCTTCGGGCCTGCCCATCGTGCTGCGCTGTGCCGTCAAACCCACGAGCAGCATCCCGCAGGACCGCCCGACCGTCGACAAGCACGGCAACGTGACCACGATCGCCACCCGCGGCCGACACGACCCGTGCCTATTGCCAAGGTTCGTGCCGATGGCCGAGGCGATGATGGCGCTGGTACTGGCGGACCATATGTTGCGGCAGCGTGCGGTTGAATCGATCCTTTGATCTTCCCGAAAGTTGCAGGAACTTTTCATGAAGCGCAGAGAGATGAACGCCTTAGCTAACTCGCTTTGCGCTTATCTTTGTTCTCGAAACAACGATATTGCAGGCTATTGCGGCATCGGCGTACTCTGTGCGGCTTCTCTTCGAGACAAAAGGATCAAATTAAGTTTCAAAATCATCCCTGGACAAACGATCCGAATTTACGGCTATGATTTATCAGAGTCAAGGGTTATTACTGACAAGTTAGTTAAGTTTGAGCTTGATTCAATCGAAGGGCGTCTATCGTTTTTTGAAGACGGACGTTACCCACACGGATCAGCCAAGTTCACATGTGGTATCGCGATCGCAGTTACACAGGACGGGCGTACTGGCATGGGAATCGGTCACGTCGCATGCTGGCCACACGATCCAACCCGAGAGACGCAAAGCACGCGCGCTACCGCACAAAGAGAATCGCTGTTAGAGCGATTAAAAAAACTGCTTGAATGATCTATTCCTAGTTAGAATTGATACCGTGCCTGAGTTAAGAATCTGGCGTAATTAATGTTCGACTTAAATTAATGAGCACACAACATGGCGTGCATATTCTGTGGCATTCATTCTTGAACTGT
>JBGSTE010000626.1:0-20915 GCA_041736655.1 Phycisphaeraceae bacterium
GGGTGCCGCGCTGTCTTGCGTGCTCGCAATGTTCTTCGCTGATTCATCCTCGCTCGCCACCCTCCCCTGCCCCTCCCTTAAGGGAGGGGAGTTATGGAAATCGATCATCGGTGTCGGCTTGCCAGCTCGCTGCCGCTGGGCGTTGAACCACGCGAGGTAATGTCGACGAATCGTGAGGTCCGGCGAAGGCACCGCGACGCCGAGCACCTGGGGCAACTTACTCACGCGCGTATGCACGCCGCCACGCGACTCGGCGAGCATGATCAGCGTGTCCTGCCCGTCGATGAAGCCCGGGTCGCTGAGCCAGTCCTGCATGATCGACACGCGGTGGCGGTCGGACTGGCCGAGCTTGGTGATATCGCCGTCGCCGGCCGGGAGCAGGAGGTCCGCCGCCTCGATCAGGATGATGAGCTTGAAGCTGTCGGCTGATCGGGCCGCGTGCTGGCGGGCGTGCTGGGCGCAGAGCGTAAGTTGTCGCAAGAGTTCAAGCGCGACCGTGGGCTTGCCGGTTGCGTCGGCGATGTGCTGGTCAAAGCTCTGCTCGAGTTGCTGCTTCTTCTTTCCCGCATCCGGGTCGGTCAGTGTTTGAAGCGTGAAGTGATCGGGCGACAGGCCGGTCTTCCAGGTGATCCACGCATCGCGCAGGCGCTTGCGGTCATCCGGGTTGACGCAGCGGATCGGGCCGTTGAGTTCGTAAACGAGCACGACCACGCCGGGGATATCGCACTGCTTACAGAGGTAAGGCATCAGCGGCAAGTAGTCGCCGGCCAGGGAATCGGCCGCCTTGCTCTCGTCCGCCGACTCATCGAGCTTGGCCGGCTTATCGCAGACAAAAAAGAGGTCATGCACGTCCCCGGTCACGAGCACGCTGCGCGACTGCCCGGCGTTCACGATCCGCGCGAGGTCAGAGAAGAAGGCGTACTTGGGGGCTGGGGTGGGCAAATTGGTCGCTTCCTCATGCATAGTTGCAAAAATGCGATTTACTTATACTGTTCGTCATTATCTGTTCGATATCTACACTTCATCAAGTGGAATTCGAACCCCGATACCGCAATAACATAAATAACTCCAAGTAACAAGCCTAATTGACTGGCATACTTCAACTCAAGCACTTTCGATGCGAGGTAATACAAAGTGAATGGGATCGATGCGAGTATGAGATACAACACTATGGAGAAAAAAGGACGCGTAATGAGCCCACCCATACGGACAATTGAATGAGCAAGTCGAACAGGCAAATCAGAGAAGAACCAAAGTAAAGCGGCAGTGAAAAGAATGGCAACAGAATAGATGACCACAACGCCCATACCTTGATTCTATCCTGATACCATTGTTAATACATTATTTATACGCCGATCTGCGCCTTTGCGTGAGGGCAAAACGCCTCACTCCGGCAGCCGCGACTCGCTCTCGCGCTGCGGCGTCGCGCGCTCGCTCGACTCCGCTTCGCCCGCCAGGCCGATGAGCTGGTCGAACTCGTTGCTCGCGTGGTGCTTGCTTGCGTACTCGATGAACTCGGCCTCCTGCACCTTCGTGTCCGTGCCGGCCAGCTCCTTGCTGACCTTGGCCTTGGCCTTCATCTCTTCGCGCAATTGGCGCATGTCCGACAGCTCCCGGCTCGTGCGGTCGGCGCTGATGCCCGAGAGCATGTCGTTGAGCTCGGCTTCCTCCTTGGCGGTGATGACCTCGGCGACGGTCGTGGCCTGCTCTTCCTTGAGGTTCTCGATCTCGCGCAGCATCTGCTGCAACTGGACCTTGTGCCCGGAGATCGACTTGTCCAGTTCCTTGACCTCGCCCTCGTACTCGCCGATGCGCTCGGTCTTGTCCTTGATCTTGGTCGAAAACTCGTTGTAGGCGTTCATGCAGGTCTGGTAGTCTTCGCCGGCCTTGATCTGCTCAAGCGACGCGCCACTTACCTTCATCTGGGCGACAACCGTGCGGGCCTTGGCGGCGGCGCCTTCCTTGAGTTGCTCCAGCCGATTGATCTCGTCGGTGAGCACCTTGATGCGCGACATCTTCTGCTCGTGCTGGACGATGAGCCGGGCAATCGCGTCCTTGTACTGCTGCACGCTCTTGCGTTTGGATTCGATGATCTGATCGAAGGTGGCATTGATCACGTGCGGGCTGGTGGACACGGCCCGGCGCGCCGCGTCGATCCTGCCGGTGACCAGGTAGCCCAGGGCTCGGACGTATCGGCCAATCGCTTTGAACATGGTGGGTCTCCTGTGGCTGGCGTTGCCTGTTGCGTAGTCGGGGTTGGCCCTGCTTTTGCGGTATGGACTTTATCCTACATCGCCACAATCTCACGCGTTGCCCCAGCTTTGCGGATTGGGCGTCCACCACTCGCGGGGTTGAGAAATCGTCATCCTTCCCGCAGCCGGGCATCGGGCGCTTCACGCCCCGCTTCCCGAGCCGACTGGGCCTCTGCCTCGCGCGCCTTGGCGGCGTACATCAACAATTCTTCTTCATCGATCTGCGAGCCGTCCAGTTCGACACGCTGCATCGCCCGCGTGCAGGCGGCCAGCAAGGCCTCGACCGAGTGTTTCAAGTCCGCAGGGTCCTCGTCCGCACCTGAGAGCGCACGGTCGGTCGCTTCCAGGCACTGGTTGAGGATGTCCGCATACGAGCTAGCCAACTGGTCGCGACGGGCCTCGAGCTTGGTCCTGTAGGTCGAGTCCTCACCGAGCCGGCCCGACCACTCGGCGATGTTCCGCTCGGTCTGGATCAGGTCCAGCACCGAGCGATGCACCAGCCGGCGCGACTCATGCAGCGAATCGCGCAGGAGCGAACTGATCCGCTTTCGCTCACGCTCGACCGAGGCGAGCAGCGTCTCAAACTGGCCCAGCGTGACAAGCCCCTCGCGGATGCGTGGCGAGCGCAGGTCGTCGGGCGTGAGGATGTCCGGCTCGCCGAGTCGGGCGACCGCGCGCTCGTAGGCCTTGGCCTTGCTGCGGTTTCGCACCACGTCGGCCAAGTCGTAAAGCCCGACCACACCCGCCCACAGCGCGAGGATGCCCAGCGGCATCAACATGAGATACATCGCGCTGCTCATGCCGGTGACGGCCAGCGGCATCGCGCTCTGCGCCAGCTCGGCAACCATGCCCGCCAGCCAGCCGCCGATCGCAACAATCACGGCGCCAAACCAGCAAGGGAGCCCGACCGCCAGCAGCTTGGCGACAAAACGCCAGGGCCTAAAGAACTTTTTGAGTCTGCGAAAGCTGGGTTCCGGTTCGGAGACCCACGTCAGCATCGGCAAGCCATGGGAATGCTCAAGCGACTGCCCCGGGCTGATGAGCAGGGTCAGGTTGTCGGGGTTGCGTTTCATGTTCGGGTGCGCGTGGCGGCGCTATTGTCGCAGATTTTCAATCGTCGACCACCTCCGCGTCCGACGCATCAGACGCACGGTTTTTCTCAAGCCGGCCGATCATCGCGTCGTATTTGCCCAGCAGTTCGTGGATCTTTGTGTTCAGGCCCTTGAGCTGGTCGTCCTGGTCCGCGGTGATGCGCGTCAATGGCTCGAGCCAGCCCTTCATCAACTCGAACTGCTCCTTCATCACGTAAAGGAACGTCGCGGGGATCTTGTTGACCACCGTGATCTCCTGGCTCGTCGCCGCTTGCGGCTTAGCACCCGCCGGCTTCTCGCCAGACGCGGCGGCCTGCGCCGACGCCGCGGGCAGGTTCCCGAGTTTCTCCGTCAGCGCGTGCAGCGCATCGAGCGTCTTCTTATCCAGCGAGGCCGTCACGCTCGTCGGCTTGTCCTTCTTCTGCACCTGCTCGGACTGGGCGTACGACTGGCTCTGGGCCAAAGCCGCCTTGGCCAGTTCGCTTGCACCGGCGTCGAGCGCGGCGCGGATATTCTCCAATTTGTCGGTCATCCCGGCGACATGCGAAAGCAGCGGCGCAAGACGCTGCCCCATGTCCGCCGACTCTTCGTTGCCTGACTTGCCGCTGGATTCCACGAGCTTCACCATCGCGCTGCCGATCGCCTCGCGGATGCCGCCGAGCCCCTGGTTAAACCCGGCGAGCTGGCTGACGACCGCGGCGGTCTTGTCCCCGCCCAGCGCGTTGACCGCGTTGTTACGGACAAAGGCCTGCTTGATCTCGTTCCATCGCCTGGCCTCCGCCTCGCTCAGCACACCGATCAATTCCTTGAACTTCAGCAGGTTCGCCTCGGCACCGGTCGTCAGCGTCTGCGCGTCCTGCTCGTACGTCGCGATGAGCAGGCGCATCAGTTCCGCGTCGTTCATCACCGGCACGATCTTCTCGGCGATCCGGTTCATGTTGCGGTACGAGCCCTGCAACAAGAACGGCGGCTCGGTGCGGTACTGGTCTTCCTGGCCGGCGCTACGGATGTACTGCTGATTGACCTTGAGTATCACGTCGCGAACGATGATGAGCTTCTTCATCACCGACGCCATCTCCTCGATCTCCTGGCTGGCGTAGTTGCCCTGGAACTCGATGCCTTCCCGGCTGCCGGTCTGGGCGTAGTTGATGATGCCATACACATCCGCCTGGCTGCGTGTCGCCAGCGCGTTGAGTGTCGCGTTGCTGGTCAGGCAGTTTTCGAGGTATGAGAGCTTGAACGCCTCGCCGTGCTCTCCGATGATATCGCCAAGGTTATACGTGTCCGCCCGGTTGCTGAGCATGTCCGGGATGCGGAAGGTTTCGCCGGACTCGGTGTAGGGGTTGCCCGCCATGACAACTGCGACCTTGCGGCCGCGCAGGTCGTAGGTCCGCGTCTTTCCCTTGTAGACGCCCTCGACGCGGCGCTGGGCATCGCAGAGCGAGATGAACTTCTGCAGGAGTTCCGGGTTGGTGTGCTGGATGTCGTCGAGGTAGATGAGCACGTTGTCGCCCATCTCAAAGGCGAGGTTGATCTTCTCGACTTCTTCGCGGGCCGAGGCGTTGGGCGCTTCGTCGGGGTCCAGGGACGTGACGCCGTGACCGATCGCTGGGCCGTTGATCTTCATGAAGACGATGCCCAGCCGGTTGGCGATGTACTCCATGAGCGTGGTCTTGCCGTAGCCCGGCGGGGAGATGAGCAGCAAGAGGCCCATGCGGTCGGTGCGTTTGCCCTCGCCGGTCACGCCGATCTGCTTGGCGAGGTTGTCGCCGATGAGCGGGAGGAACACGCTGTCGATCAGCTTGTTGCGGACGAAGCTGGTCAAGACCTTGGGCTCAAACTCCTCGATCCGCATTTCCTTGCGCGCTTCGTCGATGAAGCGTTTTTTGAGTTCGGTGTAGCGTTCAAAACGCGGGACATCTTCAGCTACAAACCGCGCCAGCCGGGTCATGAACGCGTTAAAGTGTAGTTCGACCGACTTGCCGCGGAGCGTCGGGTGCGAGCCGATCAGGCCCACGATCTCCCGGCGGACCGAGACATCCAGCACCCGGCCAAGCTCGGATCGTCCTTCGAGTAAAAGTGCCGCGGACTCGTCGACATAATCGCGCAGGGCCTGGGCCTGCGGCGATGCGACCTCGTCATTGAGAAACGCGGTCAGCCAGTCGCGGATCAGCGTGAAGCGCTCGACGGGGTGGTCTTTGAGTTCGCTCAGGGATCGCTCATAGCCATTTAACTGGGCCGAGTTCTTGAGCTGCAGTTCAAAGCTTTCGCGGAGTGCCGCGGCCTCGGGGCTGATGACAAAGCCGCTGTCGTCGACGGTGAGCTGAGCAAAGAGATAGTCAGCCGCTTGATGGATTAGCGAGGGGTCAAACGCGGGATGGGCCTGGACGAACTGGCTCAGGAGCGTGGCTGCGCGATCGGTATAGATCTGCTGATGTGTTGCCTCGGGAAACAGCCGGCGGATGGCACCGAAGCCCACCATCTGCGAGCGGAGCAGCGCACGCTCTGCGTTGTCGCCACGCGTCTGCCAGAAGACCGACGCGATCGCCCGGGCCTGACTCGGATAGCGCAGCAGGCCTGCGGACGTGCCGATGTCAACGAGTTGCCGCAGCAGCTTCGCCGCATCGACATCGTGAACGCCCTTGGTGTATCCCTCGCTGTAGCGCGGGGCCATGAACCGCTGAACGAGCGACAGCATCGCGCCATCATCGAGCTCAGCCAGCGACTGAAGGTCGGGCACAACCAGTCGTGTCGCCTCGGCCTCGCGATCGCCGTGGTCTACGGCGTTGTCGCTGTCGTGAGTGTTCCTCGCTAGCCGTCCCGCACCCGGCCGTGTGGCTTCGCTGTAGATCAGGTACGCCAGGTACTCTCCGCGGTAGACCTCCGGCGACTCGCTGACCACCTCGCGGTCCCACACCGGGCGCGTTTCGTTGAACTGGGCATCCGTGATGGGCTCGAAAAACCGCGTGCCCGCCAGATGAAGTTGCATCTGCCCGTCGCGCAGCACGGTCGTCAAGTCGATGGTCTGCGTGTTGATCGAGAAGCGGTGCTTGCCGAAGCGGATGACGTTGCCGCCCTCCTGCAACTCCTTGCGGTCCTTGAGCTGGCGGACCGCGTCCTCACGGATCGACTTGAGCCGGGACTGGATGTCGTCGACCTTGACCGTATCGTCCAGCCCGCCAAGCTCTTTAATGATGTCGCGGAGCTTGTCGATCATCAGGTCGCCGGCGTAGTAGGCGTTGATCGCTTCGATCTCGCTCATCGATTCGACGCGCGACTTGATCCCGCCAAGGATGCGATCGGCCGCCTGCGCCAATGCGTTGGCCCGCTTGTTGCGCTTCTCAACGAGCTGGACCTTGCGGTTCTCAAACGCGTTGTAGACCTCGCCGCGCTTCTCGGCCAGTTGCAGCACAAACTCGTCGTACTCGGCGAATCGGCCCTCCAACTCCTCGACCTGCACCATCACCTTGGTCAGGTACTGCTCGGTCTTCTCCGGGCTGTCGCACAGGTCCAGGTAGTTCACCACCGACTGGTTGAGCAGCTTCAACTGGCTGTTGAACTCGGCGATGCCCTCGGATCGGCCCAGCTCCTGCCGCTTGTTGCCGAGCTTGGTGCGTGAGGCGTTGAGCTCTGCGAAAATCGCGCTGATGCCGTCGATGATCGCGGTGCGCTGTGTCGCGTCGTCGATCTTCAGGTTGCTGACGATGTCGATCAGCATCTCCAATTCGCCGGAGGTCTTGAGGATCGCTTCTTCAAGCTGCCTGGCCTCGGTGACCTTGGTGATCGTGGAAATCGATGACTCGTGCTGCTTGGACGATACTTCGTAGGGCTCCAACGACGCTTCCTGGAGCAGGAAGTCCACCGTCTTCTGGCTCAGCGCGTCGACCTGTTCCTGGACCTGCTTTTCCAGCGCGTCGATGGACGGCAGGTCTGCGTAGCGCAGTTCCTTGAGGCCGATGATCCTGCCGCGCACCCCGCGCAGCGAGCTGAGCGCCTCGACGTAGACGTTGATGTTGTCGTAGATGCGTGTGGCGTTGCGGTTCACGAGGTCGCGCGCTTCCTGCGCCACCGCATCGGTCTGCTGCCGGGTGTTCCGGCGGATCCGCGTGACTTTCTCGAACTCGCCCACGGCGGCCTTGGCGGTGTCGCGCACCGCATGGAGCGACTCGGCAAGCCCGTAGCACGCATCGTCGCCGAGCCAGAAAAACGAGTCGAGCAGGTCGCTGGTCGTGTTGACGATGTCCAGGTACAGCGCGGCGTACGGGTCGTCGCGGTCGATCAGGCCGATCACCTGCGTACACTCGGCCATCCCACGGACGATGTCGCGGTTGCCGATCTTGAACAGGTAGCTGTCGCTGCGCTGCTCGGGCACGAAGTTGGGCCCGACGATCGGCGTGCGCCAGACCTGCACCGCGTGGTGCTTCTGCGGCGACTCTTCCGCCTTGAAGTACAACAGCGTGCCGTCTTCCAGGAACGTGTAGCCGTGGCAGACCGTGGGTGTCTGAACCTTCTGCGCAATCAGGTTGTAGGCCATCAGGACATACGTGCCCGACTTGCGGTTGTAGAACACGTACAGGAAATCTTCACCGTTAGGCGCAGCGACCCGCTTTTCAAAAACCAGGTCCTCAGGGACATTCGGAAACGCCTGCAGTTCGCCGGTCGCGAGGTAATAACCGCCGGCGAAGATCAGGCCGTGGTCGTCCGGAAGCAGCACGCAGTTGTTGCCCAGCGCATCGCAGCGGTGCACTTCCTTGAGCTTGTCGTTGAAGATGAAATAGCGGTGCGTCCGCTCCTGGTACGGCCGAATGCGGAGCAGGATGAGGTGGCCGTCGACGGCGTACTCGTACTCCGCGTCGTCGAGGGTCTGGTCTTTGTCTTCGACCGGCTCGGTGTAGATGCCCTGGCCGGTGGCGGTGTTGTCTTCGATCTTGATGGTCAGGTCCCCGCCGACGGTCTCGACGAACACGCGGTCGTCGATCGCGACATGCGGGTGCTTGCCGGGGCGCTGCTCGTCACGGCCGACCCGCTTCCAGGTGAAATCATGCTGCGGCGGGTACTTGATCTCGTGGTCCGAACGGTTGTCGATGTACTTGATCGCTCGGCTGTCGCCGCCGCCTTCAAAGGCCCACTTGAAGGCCTTGAAGTCATTCACATCGCGGCCGACGTGGAACTTCATGTAAAGGAAGGGCCCGCGGACGAAAAACTTGGCGAAGGTCGTGGTCTTGTAGAAGCGGTAAAGATCGGCGAAGTCCTTTTTGAAGGACTCGTTGTTGAGTAATTCAAGCGGGCGCGGCTCGAACCTGCCATCGATGAAGTCAAAGCTGGCGAACACGTCCGCGAGGTCGATCCCGCTCTTAAGCCCGAACTGCACGTTGTAGCCCACGAGGACCTGCCGACCGATGGCCACCATGTCGCGCGGGATGCAGTTGTGCGCGGTGGTGATGCGGTCGGTGTGCGTCAGCTGGAACTCGATGGAGCCGAAGACTTCTTTCCGCGCGTCGTTGAGCTGGCTCAACTTCGTGCGAAGTGCGTTGCCCTGCTCGCGCAGGCGGTTGCGGATGACCTCGTAGGTCCCCCGGTCCAGCTGCTCACCGGCGGCGTGGCCTTTCTGCTGTTCTTCGGGTTGTGCGGCGGGTTCGGGCATGAAGATCTATCTGCTGAAGCCTTGTTCATCACCACATAGAGCGCGAAGTTGAACAGCCATGGATTGATACTCTGCGTCCTCTGCGAACTCTGCGGTAAATTGCCTTGATCGCCTTCGGGTTGGCCGGCGCACGCTAGCAGTGCGCTCGGCCCTGCCCCGCAAGCCATACCCCGCAAAACCGGCTCGCAATCGCTTAGTTACCGCAGCAGCCCCAGCGAGCCGAGCGTCTTGTTTTCCACGCCTGCGCCTTCGGCCAAGCCCAAGAGCTCGCTGATCTGCTCCTTGAGTTTGCCCGCCTTGTCCTTGGCCATGATCTGGGCCAGGAGCCCTGCGACCGTGAGGTTCTTCGCGTCCTCGCTGTCGATGCCGAACTGGTCGATGAATTTGCGGACCTGTCGGCCGAAGTACTCGCCGTCGCCGTTGAAGAACGTCGCCTTGATGTCCGAGAGGTGCTGGCTGTTGTTGATCATGCGGTCAAAGCGTTTGCCCTGCGTGACCGAGTGCAAGAGCGTATCGAAGATCTCGGTCTCGCCGCCGATGATGTCGATCTTCGCGGACTTGAGCGCCTCGCCGAGGATCTTGGCCTGTTCGGCGACGATGTCCTTGCGGATATGGATCTCCGCCAGCTCGACCTTGAGGTCTTTTTCCAGCCGGAGCTTGAACTCTTCGTGCTCCTTGCCCACGCCGTCGAGCTGCTGCATCGCGCTGGCCTTGGCAGCAACGCCCTCGGCTTCCGCGGCGTAGCGCTTCTGCATGCCCTCGGCCTCGGCGTCGTAGCCGGCACGGTCGGCCTCGGCCTTCGCCAAGCCATGAGCCTTGACCGCGCCCGCCTTGGCCAACTCGCCCGCGGCTTCCGCCTCGGCCTTCTTCTGCACCACTTCCGCCTCGGCGCTGCCGTACTTCTGGATCGCGCCCGCCTTCGCGTTCATCACCTCCGCCTCGGCCAGGCCCGCCGCAGCAGACTCCGCACGCACCGCTTCCGCAAGCTTGATCTTGCCCAGCGCCTGCTTCTCCGACGCCTGTCGATGGGCCTCAGCCTCGATCAGGATCTCATCGGCCTCGAACTGGCTGGCCATCTTGCTCGCCTCGGCCTTCTTCACTTCCTTGACCTTCTGTTCCTCGGCTGTAGCCTCGGCCGCGGTGACCTGCACGGTCTTGGCACGCCGTGCCGCCGCGATCTCGTGCGTGTCCTTGATCTTCTCTTCCTCTTCCACCACCGCACGCTCGACCACCACGCGCTCGCGGATCACGTCCTGGATCGCCTTGCGCTCGATCTCGACCGCCTTGTCCTTCTCGATCGTCGCCAACTGAACCAGCCGTTCACGCTCGGTCGCTTCGAGTTGCTGCTCACGCATCACGCGCTCGGCCTCGACCTTGTCCGCCTTCTCACGGTTGCGCGCCGCGATGATGATCTGCCGCTGCTTGTTCTCCTCCGCAACGCCAAGCTCTTCTTCCGTCGAGATGCGGGCCTTCTCAGACTTGAAGCGCTCCTCTTCACGGACCTTGTCCGCCTCGGCCTGCTCACGCGAGCGGACCGTCGCGATCTCGCGGGCCTGCTTGGCCTCGGCATCGGCCTGCTGGCGCTCGAGCTCGAGGATCGCTTCGCGAGCCTCGACGTCCTGCTTCTTGATCGTCTTTTCCTTATCACGCGCAATCTCATTGGCCCGCACCGCTTCCCGCGCGGTGAGGTCCGTGATCTTCTTGATACCCTCGGCGTCGAGGATGTTGCTCGGGTCCAGCTTGATCAGGTCCGTCTGCTCGAGGTAGTCGATCGCCGCGTCGTCCAGCACGTACCCGTTGAGGTCTCTCCCGATGTGCGCGATGATCTCGTCCTTGAACTTGTCTCGCTCGGTATACAAGTCGGTAAAGTCGAACTTCTTACCCACGGTTTTAAGCGCTTCGGAGAACTTGGCGTCGAAGAGCTCAAAGAGTTTCTCGGGGTCCGAGGCCCGACGGACACCGATGGAGTCGGCGACCTGGAGCACGTCCTTTTCCACGTTGTTGACGCGGATGAAAAACGCGACCTTGATGTCGGCCCGGACGTTGTCCTTGCAGATCAGGCCCTCGGACCCGTGGCGATAGATCTCGATGCGTTTGACCGAGATATCCATGATGTCCACGCGGTGTACGACAGGCAGCACCTTGATGCCGTTGACCGAGAAGGTCGGCCCACCCCAGCCGCGACGCACCAGCGCGGTGCCCGGCTCGACCTTGTGATAGAGCATGGCCGCGACGATGACGACCGCCAGCGCGATCACAAACAGCACCACCAGCACGACGACGATGGCGATCATCCAACCTTCGATCTGAAAGGCCAGTGTAGGTGTCAATAAATCCATGGATCTGCTCCTGGTTAAAAGCCCCGAATGATGTACACACCCTTATCATCGCGGTCGGTGACAACGACCGCTTCATCACCGCGGCGTAAGATCACGCCGTCGGCTGGTGTCTTAACATTGATCTTGATCGGGGCAGCCCCCGTTTCAATCTGTGCCTGTCCGTGCCGATGGTCCGCCGTCACGGAGATGACGTGGCAGCGCTGACCGAGCACCGCGACCGAGCCTGCGCTCGCGTCCTGATCGAGCCGTGCGAAAATCCGGCGCACTGGCTGGGTCAGCACTTTGGTCAGCAGCAGCGCGACGATCGTCATCGGGATCAGCGCCAGCAGTTGCACGCCGACCGACCATACGCCGATGAGCATGTGCGACAGCACGCCCAGCGCCCACATCATCAGCACGAAGACCGAGAGCAGAATCATCAACGGCACTTCGCCGACGTTGAGGAATTTGAAAACTCCCAGCATCGTGTCCGGAAGCCCGCCCGAGCCCGCGCCGCCATCGACATCGGTATCGATATCCAAATCGACATCGAAAGCGTCCATATCCACCGCGCCGATCATCACGATCGCCCAGTAGAACAGGAAGCAGCCCAGCAGCACGGTGAAGGCAAAATTGATCGGGCTCAGGATGGCGTCGATGAATTCGCTCATGGTCGCTCTTGCGCTGTCTTGAGCGCGGGGTGACAGACTCGGGTCCTGCAACGAGCAGGGCCCGGCCCGGGGCGTGGGTAGCGTGTCGTTCCCTCGACGAGGCCGGCTTCGAATGCCCGGCCAGATGCCCCTCGGTCCGTCAGCGACACAAGGATAGCGAACCTGCGATTCCCGTACCTGACAAAACGCCCCCGCTTTGATGCGGAGGCGAGATTTTTCTGCCTCGCCCGCCGGTTGGGAGGTCGGCACCTAAGATCATCGCATGGCAAAACTCTTCCTGATCGTCAACGGCGTCCTCTACCTCGCCCTGGCCTTGTGGTGCACGGTGCAGCCGACGAAAACCAGCCAGGCCATCGGCTACGCACTACCCGACAACTCGGCGCGCTCCGAGTACATCGTCGTCTACGGCGGGCTCGAACTGGCGATGGGCTTGTTCTTCCTGCTCTGCGCGCTTCGGCCAACGATGATCGAGTCCGGCCTGTGGTTCGCACTGCTCACGTACGCCTGCCTGATGGTCTACCGCTGGGCAACGATCTTCACGCTCAAGGATCTGTCGATGTTCATCTACAGCATGGTGGCGTTAGAGACGACAATGGCCCTGCTGTCGGCGTGGCTTGTGTGGCGGAATCAGGCGCACTCTTAAATGCCGATGTGTCGCCAGTGCAGTTCAATCGCCTCCGGATACGCTTCGCACTCCAACTCAAACACGCGCGCCGCGAGGGTGTCTGGCGTGTCGTTGTCCTTTACCTCGCAGCACTTTTGCACGAGGATCGGGCCGGTGTCGTAGGTGTTGTCGGCCAGGTGGACGGTGCAGCCGCTGACCTTGCAGCCGTGGGCGAGGACGGCTTCGTGGACGTGTCGGCCGTGCATGCCCTGGCCGCCGAAGCTCGGCAGCAGGGATGGATGGATGTTCAGGACCTTGCCGGTGTAGTCGTCGGGGATCACCAGCAGGCTTAAGAAACCGGCGAGGCAGACGAGGTCGGCCCCGGCGTCGCGGCAGGCGCTAAAGACGGCGTCAGAAAACGCCTGCTTGTCTTTGTATTGCTTGCGGGGCAGGACATGGACGGTTAGGCCAAGTCTGCGGGCGCGTTCGATGCCCAGGCACGTGGAGTTGGAGGCGATGACGGTGACGATCTGGGCGCTGAGCGTGCCGGCCTGCGTGCGTTCGTAGAGGTTTTGCAGGGTCGTGCCCCCGCCGGAGAGGAGGACGGCCAAGCGCGGCCTGCGGGCTGGGCCTGTCGATGCGGGGCTTGGCGTTCCGGGGTTTGGCGTTCCGGGGGCGGGGGTTGGCATGGCGGCTACGATAACGCCTCGTGGCAGAGCCTACACAGACAACACGGGTCACACGGCTGGCGCCTTCGCCCACGGGGACGCTGCACTTAGGCAACGCGCTGACCTTCATGGTGACCTGGGCGCTGGCGCGTCGGCTGGGTTGGCGGGTGGGCTTGCGGATCGAGGACCTGGATGTTGGTCGTGTGCGGGCGGGATCGGACCTTGAGACCGTGCAAGTGCTGCGTTGGCTTGGGATCGATTGGGATGAAGGGCCGGTGTATCAGAGCCATGACTTGTCGCCTTATGCGAAGGCGCTGAGCGTGCTGCGTGAGCGTGGGTTGATTTACCCGTGCAGCGCCACTCGGAAGGAGATCGAGTCGGCGTTGTCGGCCCCGCATGTGGGCGATCAGGAGGTGCGCTATCCGGGGATCCATCGTCCGGCGTCCGGGCGATATGAGCACGCAAGCGAGGATGGGCCGGCGCTCTTGGAGGCGGGCGATTATGCGTGGCGATTGATTGTTCCCGACGGGCCGATTGGGTTTGTGGATGAGTTGCATGGGCCACAGGCGATCGATGTGCAGGCGCAGGTCGGCGACTTTGCGGTTGCGACCAAGGCGGGGCTGCCAGCCTATCAGTTGGCGGTGGTGGTCGATGATGCACGGCAGGGTGTGACCGATGTCGTGCGTGGCGAAGACTTACTGAGCTCGACGCCGCGGCAGATGCTGCTCTATCACATGCTTGGTCTCGGTGAGCCGCCACGCTACTGGCACTTGCCGCTGGTCTTTGGCCGCGATGGCCGACGGCTAGCCAAGCGCGACAAAGCGGCGCGGCTGACGACCTGGCTTGAAGCCGGCGTGCCGGGCCAGCGGGTCGTGGGCCTGCTGGCGTATTGGGCGGGGCTGGTGAATGAGCCGAGGGTGATGTCGTCGGCGGAGTTTGCTCAGGGGCTCAGGCCGGATAGACTCGCTCGGCAACAGGTGACGTTTACAGAACAGGACGAACAATGGTTGATATGCGACTGAAGCAGAAGGATCGAAGCTGGCGTATGTGGTCGGCGTTGTTTGTGTGTTTGCTGCTGCTTGGCGTGACCGGCTGCGGCAAGACGAGTAACAACCCGCCAACGCAAGACCCGCCAGCCAACACAACAACCGAACAGACGCCGACCACGCAGGCGGTGACGCTCAAAGAGAAAACATTCAAGCTCGAACTGGCGCTGGATTATGAGGCGATCGTACAGGGCTTATCTGACCGCAAGGAGATCGCGGACGATGGCGGGATGCTGTTTGTACTTGAGCAGTCACGGCGGGCTTCGTTTGTCATGCGGCGCTGCTATGTGCCCATCGACCTGATTTATCTGGATGAGCAGGGGTACGTTGATTCGACGTGGCAGATGCAGGTGATCGAGCCGATCGGCAGCCCCCAGTGGCACGACCCGAGCAAGGGCTACCCCAGTGCCGGTGCGGTACGCTTTGTCATCGAGCTTAAGGGCGGCACACTCGACACACTCGGCCTCAAACGCGGCGATCGCGTCGATTTGCCCTATGAGAAGCTTATCTCGATGGCCCAATAACCCGATGTCCCGGATAACCCCACGCTGGATGTTCCGGCAGGGGTTCAGGGAGGCTTGGGATGGGTCGGATGCTTGTGATACGCGATGCGTCAGTGGCGGTGGACGCGGTGCCGGCCGGGGTGCAGCGGGTGCTGTCGCACTGGCGCGGGCCGGATAAACCGCATGTGAATGTGCAGGCGCTGGACCGCGTGCTGGCGGACCCTTCCATCCTCGACGGCATCGAGTCGGTCTGGATCCTCCTGGACAACCCTACCGCCAGCGACCTCTTCGCCATCGTCGGCGAGTGTGAAGAACGACAACTCCCCGCCCTGCTTACACGGCCCAACGGCCCGGAAACGCTCGGCGAACTGCATCAGGACGGCATCGTCGCCTGCCCGCCGGGCACGCTGCCCGAAGAAGCCTGCGTCGTGCTCCAGACGCTGGTCAGTCAGGCACCGACCCTCGCGGCGATGCGTCGCGAGTTGAAGGTGCTCAGCGCACAGCAGGCCGGGCTCTGTGCTCAGATCGGCAAGCTCGATGAAGAACTGCGGATGGCGGCGCAGCTCCAGCGCGAGTTCCTTCCGCGCGAATTGCCGCAGATCGCGCCGGTCTCGTTCCACGTGCTGTATCGACCGGCCACGTATGTCAGCGGCGACATCTACGACGTGGTGAGACTCGACGAACACCACATCGGCTTCTTCGTCGCCGACGCCGTGGGCCACGGCGTGCCCGCTGCGCTCATGACCGTCTACATCAAGCGGTCGCTGCGGAGTAAACGCATCGACGCCAACGCGCCCAACGGTTACACCCTGCTCTCGCCGGCCGAGGCCCTCTCACGACTCAACGCCGACATGATCAGCACGCAGAACGGGAAAGTGCGCTTCGCCACCGCGTGCTACGGCATCATCGACACGCGCGACCTCACGCTCACCCTCGCCCGCGCCGGCCACCCCTTCCCCATGCTCCTGCGCGGCGAGGACGACCAGGTCCAGACCCTCGAACCCGAGGGCGGGCTGCTGGGCGTCTTTGAAAACGAAGAATACGAGCAGGCCACCTTGCAGCTCAAGGCCGGTGACAGACTGCTCATCTACAGCGATGGCTTCGAGTGCGCCTTCCCGGACAACTCGCACAGCGCTAACGGCAAGCGACGCGTCGCCAACGAAAACTATGCAAGAGAATTCCTGGACCTGGGCAACGGGGATCCAGCAGAAGCTTTCAAACGCATGGAAGACAACCTCGATAGCCAGGCCGGCTCACTGAACCAGAAAGACGACCTCACCATCGTCTGCCTGGCGGTCGCCAAGAACGCCGCGGTCCAGCCGCTGCAGAAGCCCGAAGCGATCAAGCATGATCTTCGCCTGGCACGTGACCGCGCGGATGTGGCGTGATACGAACTATTCGATAAATCCAGCCTCGCGCAGAAGCTGCATCGTGACTTTCTCTTCGCGAGGGTCAGACCCGCTCTTAATCCGTCGCAACTGCTGCACGAGCGTCTTGGCGAGGATGTCCGCCTCGATGTTAACCTTGTCGCCGACCTTGAGCGTGCCGAGCGTGGTCAGCTCGAGCGTCGCGGGGATCAAGGCGACATCAAAGGAATCTTCCCGCACACGTGCCAGGGTCAGCGACACGCCCTCGATCGCGACCGACCCGCGCGGGATGATGAAGTCCATCAAGTCGCTTGCGTACGCATCTCCTGTCATGCCTTGTCCAGCGCGCTTGAGCGGGATGGGCAAGCCATGACTACTTAAATCAACAGGCTTGAACGTCACCCTCCACGCGCCGCCCTCGGTGTCAATCGCCGACACCACCGCCAGCGCATCGACGTGCCCCTGCATGAAGTGTCCGCCCATCGGCTGGTTGGGCGTCACCGCCGGCTCGAGGTTGACCCGGTCACCTACCCCAAGCATCCCGATGGTTGTCTTGCCAAACGTCTCATGGATCACGTCAAAGCCCAGCCGATCGGACCGGATATCGACCGCCGTCAAACACACGCCGCTCACACAGATCGAGTCGCCATGCTGCACCTGAGCCCGCAGTTGCCCGCGCTCGACAGTCAAGCGTCGGCCGGTGGGGGTCGGCAGAGCCTCAAGAATCGCGGCGGTGGTCTGGACGATGCCGGTGAACATGGGGGATGGCGGATGGCGGATTGCGGATTGCGGATGGTCGAACGGCGTTGCGTTTGTCGTGATTCGTCCGTCCTAAGGCTGGATGATATCATTCCTGATTCGCTCGATACATGGATCGCACGATGTTGTGCCTTTCCATCCGCATTCCGCTATCCGCTATCCGCTATCCACCATGAAACGATCCCACCACTGCAACCAGCTCCGCAAGGAACACGCCGACCAGACCGTCACCCTCATGGGCTGGGTCAATAACTACCGCGACCTGGGCGGGGTCCGCTTCATCGACCTGCGCGACCGCGAAGGCATCACGCAGATCGTCTTCCACCCCGAGCAAAAGGACGCCCACGCCCTGGCCCAGAAGCTCCGCCGCGAAGACGTCATCCGCGTCACCGGCAAGTGCATCACCCGTGAAGGCGGCGCGAACGCCAAGCTCGCCACCGGCGACATCGAGGTCGACTGCACTGAGCTCGAAGTCCTCGCCGATGCCCAGACCCCGCCCTTCATCCCCGACGAAGCAGAAAAGGTCGGCGAAGAAACGCGCCTGCGCTACCGCTACATCGACATGCGCCGCCCGCGCCAACTGAACATCCTCAAGACCCGCCACCGCGTCTCGAAGCTGATGCGCGACTACTACGACAGCATGGGCTTCTACGAGATCGAGACGCCCTTCCTCTGCCGATCGACGCCCGAAGGCGCGCGCGACTTCCTCGTGCCCTCGCGTTTGCAGCCCGGCGAGTTCTATGCCCTGCCACAGAGCCCGCAGATCTTCAAGCAGATCTGCATGGTCGGCGGGGTCGAGCGCTACTTCCAGGTCGTCCGCTGCTTCCGCGACGAAGACCCGCGCGCCGACCGCCAGGCCGAGTTCACGCAGCTGGACATGGAGATGTCCTTTGTGACGCAGGAAGACGTCATCGCCACCAACGAGGGCATGATCCGCAAGGTCTGGAAGGAAATCCTGGGCATCGACATCCCCAACCCGATCCCGCACATGACCTACGCCGAGGCGATGGACAAGTACGGCAGCGACCGGCCGGACCTGCGTTTTGACATGCAGCTCATCAACGTCACCGCCGTCGTCGACAAGACGGACTTCAAGGTATTCAAGGACGCGGTCGCCGCCGGCGGCCTGGTCAAGGTCATCCGCGTGCCCGGCGGCGCGTCGATGTCACGTAAGGAAACCGACGCGCTCGCCGAGTTCGCCAAGCAGTTCGGCGCCGGCGGCCTGCCCACGACCAAGATTGAAAACGGCGCGCTGTCCACCGGTGTGGCCAAGTTCCTCGAACCGGTCACCGCCGAACTCATCGCCACCACCGGCGCACAGAACGGCGACCTCTTGTGCTTCGGCGTCGACAAGAAGCCTTCTGTCGTGCACCGCGTGCTCGGCGAACTGCGCGTCAAGCTCGGCCACGACCTGGGCCTGGTCAAGCCCGGCGACTGGAAGTGGACTTGGGTCGTCGACTTCCCGATGGTCGAGTACAGCGACGCGGACGGCCGGTGGTACTCCACCCACCACCCCTTCACCGCGCCTAAGCCCGAAGACCTGCACAAGCTCGACGCGACCGATCACGCGACCATCGCTTCGATCAAGTCCAACGCCTACGACCTGGTGCTCAACGGCAGCGAGCTCGGCGGCGGGTCCATCCGAATCCACCGCCAGGACATCCAGAGCAAGGTGTTCAAGCTGCTGGGCATCAGCGCGGAAGAGGCCAGGATGAAGTTCGGCTTCCTGCTCGACGCGCTCAGCTACGGCGCCCCGCCGCACGGCGGGATCGCCTTTGGCCTGGACCGCATCGTCATGCACCTGTGCGGGACGACCAACATCCGCGACGTGATCGCATTCCCCAAGACCCAGAACGGCGCAGACCTCATGACCGAGGCACCCTCGCCGGTGGATGACGCCCAGCTCAAGGAGCTGCACCTGCGGACGGTGATGCCACAGAAGACGCCGACCGGGCCAAAAGCGTAAATCGATCTATAAGACAACGGAGTTGACGCCATGACAAGTATCGCGCTGCGATGGGTTCGCCTGTGTTTTTGCCTCGTGGTCTTGCATGCCTCGGTCGCGACTGCCAAAGAAGTCACGGTGATGAGCTACAACGTCGAGAACATGTTCGACGTGTTTGACGACCCCTACACCGGCGACGAGGGCACGGATGTCAAACGACGAGACGAGATCATCGCGATCGCCAAGGCGATTGCAAAGGTCGACGCCGACGTCGTTGTCTTTCAGGAACTGGAAAACGAACACCTGCTCGAGGGCATGGTCAACACCTTCCTCGCCGACGCGGGTTATCAGTACATCGCCGCCCAGCCCACCAACGACAAGCGCGGCATCAACCTCGGCGTCATCTCACGCCTGCCCATCAAACGCCTGGCCAGCTATCGCTTCAAGACCCTCACGCACCCGGATGTGCCCGACAAGACCTGGCGCTTTGCTCGCGACGCGATGCAGATCACCCTCGACGTCGACGGGCATGAACTGCACATCTTCAACGTACACTTCAAGAGCAACAGCTCCGGCTCGGGCGACCCGAACTCGATGCTCTGGCGCTCGGCCGAGGTATTGGGCGTCAAGTCCATCGTCCGCGAAATCCTTGCAGAAAAACCCGACGCGAACGTGCTGGTCATGGGCGACTGCAACTCCAACCTCGAGACCCGGCCCGAGCAGGTCCGCCCCTGGCCGGCGACACAGCTCATGCGGGCGCCCGAGGCCGACGGCAGCAGGCTGCTGACCGATGTCTTCGACGGCCTGCCCTACGAAGAGCGCACCACGATCAAGGGCGACGACAAGTATCCACCCGCGGTGTTTGACTACATCTACGCTTCGCCGGCCTTAGCGAAAAAACTCGTGAAGGACAGCCCCAACGTGCTCCGCGACGAAGAACTCAACGCCGGCAGCGACCACCGGCCGGTGACGGCCAAGTTTGATTTGGGCAAGTGACTTTCGCTGCGTATACTTAATAATGATGACATCCGCCCCGCGCTACAACCCGCACTACACGGTCGCCGACTACGAGCAGTGGCAAGGCGACTGGGAACTCTGGAACGGGGTGGCGGTTGCGATGTCGCCCTCTGCGGGTTTCACGCATCAGCGTGTCCTGGCCCGATTGCTTTATTTGTTTCAAGACGCTTTCAGTGCCAACGGATCATGTCACTGTCAGGTCGTCACGGATGTGGATTGGCGCGTCACGACGGATACGGTCGTTCGCCCGGACCTGAGTGTCGTTTGCGAAGAGCAGGATGGCGAGTTCATCACCCGGCCGCCGACGTTAATCGCTGAAGTGCTGTCGCCTTCAACCGCCTCGAAGGATCGGATTGAGAAGCGAGCGCTCTACGAGAGCCGTGGAGTCCATTGGTATCTGATCATCGATCCCGAAGAACAGGCGGTTGATGCAATGCACCTGTCCGGTGAACGCTATCAAACCGATTCAGGCAACGAATCCGCCATCGAGATCACGCTGCAGGATGGCTGTCGTGTTGCGGTGAATCGCGACGCGTTGTTCAGTGCTTAACGAGATGCCGAGGAACAATCACCCCACCAACCCGTCATCAAACTCGGCGGGTTGGTTGAGGTAGGGGTTGAACGCGCGTTCGCGGGCGATGGTGGTTTCCGGGCCGTGGCCGGGCAGGACGCGGGTTTCGTCGGGCAGGGTGAGCAATTGTTCGTGGATCGATCGCATCAACCGCTGGCCGTCGGAGGTCGGGAAGTCGTATCGGCCGATGGAGCCTGCAAAGAGCGTGTCGCCGACGAGCGCGACGTGGTGGTCGCCCTGATAGAGCGTGATGCCGCCAGGGCTGTGGCCGGGCGTGTGGCGGACCTCAAAGCTTAGTCCGTTGAGTTCGAGTTTTTCACCTCCGCTGAGCAGGTCCGTCGCCTGCGGCGCTGACCCCCTCCCGATCTTTGTACCACCTAGTCTGAGAGAACCGGGTCAATGGAACACGCATGCTGAGCCGGAGGGAGGTGCGCAGCACCAGCCGGAGGCTCAGCATGC
>JBGSTE010000633.1:0-2149 GCA_041736655.1 Phycisphaeraceae bacterium
CCAAGGAAGAAGAAGTCATCGCCCTGCGTAGCGAGAACGCGCTGCTCAAGTCCGACCTCAAGGCCGAGCAAGGCAAGGTCGCCGCCGCAGACGCGACCGCCTCGCGTATGGCCGCCGCCTCGGCCGTCCTGCGGTCGACACGCTGAGCGTTTTTCACCACTTTTTGCGGATTTATTGACTGAATCGCCCGGCTTAACGGCATCCCGGCCCGAGGTGAAAGCGGGGCCCGACTCGGCCGCGATAAGCTGGAGAATTCCCCGGCCGGGCCTGATCGCCGGTCAGCCTGCGGGTGAAAACGACGGAAAGGTTGACAAACGCCGGGGTTGTGGGCATCATGCGTAGATCGGCGTACCCGACTTGCGGGTCCCGCCGTCCCGCCCCACGTGCCTGCTATGAGGACTACACTTTGAACGCACTGACCAAAGCCTTCGTCGTTGTGGTGACGATCCTTGCCGTCATCCTGGTTGCCCTGGTCGTCCCGTTCGCGGCACGCGTGCCCGACTACGCCGATCAGTACACGAGCCTCAAGCAGGAACTCGAAGCCCAGCGTGTTCAAGCCGGCCAGGAAGTCCTCAAGGCCCGCGCTGAACTGGCCGCCAAGGGCACCGCGCTTGAGTCCAAGGAAGAAGAAGTCATCGCCCTGCGTAGCGAGAACGCGCTGCTCAAGTCCGACCTCAAGGCCGAGCAAGGCAAGGTCGCCGCCGCAGACGCGACCGCCTCGCGTATGGCCGCCGCCAATGAAGTGCTGGTCGCGTCCATGTCTGGCAAGGACACGCAGCTCGCCGAGAGCGCCAAGGTCATCCAGAGCAGCATCGCCACCCTCGGCGAGCTCAACGGCCAGATCGCCGACCTGAGCCAGACCATCATCGCCGTCCGCGCTGAGAACCGCCGCTTGGGCGACAACTACCTCCGCATCCAGGAAGAGAACAAGGCCCTGGTCACCAAGCTCGAAGAGCTCGCCCTCAGATACGACGAGATCATCAAGCTCGCCAAGGGTCAGGGCATCGACATCGATGCCAAGCTCGCCAGCACCAGCCCGACGCCATCGGTTGAGATCCGCGGCTCGGTCGTCAAGATCGACCAGGTCAGCGATGGCCTGACCTTCGTGCAGATCAACGTCGGCACCCGCGACCAGGTCAAGGAAGGCATGGAGTTCACCGTCTTCCGTGGCGACAAGTTCGTCGGCACCATCAAGATCGCCACCGTCGACACCGCCGAGGCTGTCGGCCGGCTGACCCTCGGCGGCGGTATCCAGGAAGGCGACGCGATCCGCACCGGCGGCCGTTGATTTTCCGCTGATCTTGTCTTGGTGGGACAGGCATCCTGCCTGTCATCCACCTGTTTAACAGAAATCCACGGCCCCACGGCCGCTACACCTTGAAATTGTTCACCACCGGCACAAACCCGCCCAGAGAGTAAAGCCATGGCCGACCGAGCAAGCGTACCGTTTAACATCTACACCGTGCTCGCCGTGGTCGCGATGATCGCGCTGCTCATTGGCGTTGTTTATCTGGCCATGCGCAGCGACGAACTCTTTGGCAGCTGGAACCCGATGGACGCCAAGGACCTCTCCGTCCTCCTGCCCACCCATGTTCAGAGTCTGCTGGCCTGACCCGGCCCAGCCGTGACAAGCCCGGCAGGGGGGGCGAGCGGCTTCAAGAAGGAGGCCGCTCCTTTTTTTCCAGCCTCCAGCGACCTTGCCCCATGATTTTATCTGGGGCTAAACCCGTTGCCTCGCCGATCTTAAGTGATAGCGTCAATGCCCATCGGCGACGATCGATGCGGTTGGACGCTACAATCCTGTTCACGCTCGTCGGCCGATGCCGGCGATGCACCATCACGCTCCGAGGCAGGGGCCCCGACCAAGGGGATCGATCCGCTTGTTTCTCGACAACATCCTAAGCTGGTTCAGTGTCGACATGGGTATCGACCTGGGCACGTGCAACACCCTCGTGTGCGTGCGCGGCGAGGGCATCGTACTCAACGAGCCGAGCGTGGTCGCCGTCAAAAAGGGCACCAACCAGGTCCTCAACAACGGCAACGCCGTCGGCTGGGTTGCCAAGGAAATGCTCGGCAAGACCCCCGGCTCAATCACCGCCATCCGCCCGCTCAAAGACGGCGTCATCTCCGACTTTGAAATCACCGAGGC
>JBGSTE010000640.1:0-6364 GCA_041736655.1 Phycisphaeraceae bacterium
CCCAGGCGGCGGACCCGGCGTTGTCCCCGAGCCCACCAGCCTGGCGCTCCTGGGCCTCGGCGGCCTTTTGATCGCCCGCCGCCGACGGGACTGATGCGTCGCATGTTCGAGACAGGCAACGCTGACCTGTCGATCTTGTCCTCCTTCGGCGGCTATTCACTTAACGGTGGGTAGCCGCTTTTTTCCCCCGGAGATATGTGTTGGATATTAAACCCAAACTGCTGCTGAAGTTCACCCGACTGAGCATTGCCTGCCTCGCGGCCGCGTCTGCTCCGCATGATCTGTTGGCCGACGACACGCTGAAGGTCTACCTGCTGCTGGGTCAGTCCAACATGCTCGGGGAAGGCTACGCATGGGACACCTACGCCACCGATCCGGGCGGATGGAACGTCCCGACGCTCGAGTATCTGTCGAGCAACCAGGCGTATTACAACTCGCTGCCGGACGAAGTCTTTACGTTCAAGCAGGCGATCGACAGCACAAACAACTGGGCGGGCTTTGCCAATGACTGGCTTGAGAATCCGCGCAGCGATGTGTGGGCCGTGGGCTACAACTCCAGCAACGGCTCGAACATGCAGGTGCGAAACACCGAGGACACCACGCCGGGCAACAACAACGACCCGGTCTGGCCCTCGGGGATCCAGCCGCTGTCCGTCGGCTTCGGCCACCACCAGAGCATCGGCTCGACACAGTCCGGCAACAGCCTGCGCCCGCCGAAGTTCGGACCCGAGCTGGGCATGGGCCACAGCCTGGGCAATGCGCTCGACTCGCCGGTGATGTTCTTCAAGTCGTCGGTGGGCGGCACGACCCTGGGTGTTGACTGGCGTCCGCCTTCGGCCGTGGCCAACCGTGGCGGCGCGGTCGGCGTCAACTACACCAACTCGATGAACCGCTTCATCGAGCTGCTCAATCAACTGGATCAGGACATCGTCAACGGCGTGCTCGACGACAAATACAACGGCGCAACAGACTACGAGGTCGCCGGGGTGGTCTGGCTCCAGGGCTGGAACGAGTCCGTTGGCGGAGGGGTTCAATACATCCCCGAGTACGATCAGAACCTGTTCGACTTCATCACCGACATCCGAGCGGCCGACGCCCGCATCCCCGACGATCTGCCGATCGTGATCGCCGAGTCGTCGGACCAGAACGTCACGATCAACGCCGAACGCCAGGTCGGCGTCGATGCGATCAATGCCGTGACCCCCGGCTCGGCGGTGTTTATTGAGATGAACGGCTTGAAGGACGTGAACTACGGCGGGCTCAACTCCGCCGGCGCACCATTCACGAGCGGCTACGGCTACCACTTCCACGCGCGGGCGGAGAACTTCATCGAGATCGGCTACCGCATCGGCCAGGCGATAATCGACAACGGGTTTACCGGTTCCGAAGTCGGCGACCCCGCCGATCTCGACGCCGACGGCGATGTCGACGACGCGGACTTCGGCATCGCCTTCGCCGCCTTCACCGGCCCAGGCGGCGTCAGCAATTCGCCGGCCGACCTCGACAACGACGGCGACGTCGACGACGCAGACTTCGGCCTCGCCTTCGCCGCCTTCACCGGCCCAGGCGGCGTCTCTTCAACCGTACCCGAGCCGATGACATTGACCCTGCTTGGCACCGCAGTGCTGCTCCTGGTTAGCCGCCGAAGACGGGCCTGAGCACAACACCATCACCCCCATATCACCTGTTAAGAAGCTCAACTTCAACATGGTCAGTTCGGTCATTCCGACGCAAGGCGACCAGCAGAACATCGCCCAACAGTGGATCGAAGATGGCAAGCATGACGTCCGTTGGACGCGGCTGACGTGTCAGAGCCTGGACGCCAACCCAGTTCGATAGCAGCTGCACGTGCTGGCGTACAACAGGGGAGCCCCACGGCTCAAGACGGGCGATTTCTAACATTCCGAGGCTTCGGCCAGAGCCGGCCCGGTGTTAGACTTGGCTTAACAAGAAGCGAACCGCATCGCCGGGGTCGTCAAACCGAAAAAGTCGACTTCGTAGCGTATAAACATTGAATCTCAAGCATTTGCTGGTATAAGATATGTTTTTACAAAGCTGTCCGGAGGGCTCGTGGGCAAGGTTCTGAATGATCGTGGTGGATTGGCTTCGCTCATGAAGACGCGTGCCCGGCTCGTGGGGGCGATGAGCCTGGCGCTGGCCTCGGCCAGCTCGGCTCAGACTCAATCCAACTGGCTCTTGGCCCAGAACGGCGACTGGACCAACCCCGCGCTCTGGTCCACCTCGCCGACCTACCCCAACAACGGCCAGCCCGGCGCGGCGAACATCTACAACGTCCTGATCAATGCCGTCGGCAGCCCCTACACGATCCTGATTGACTCGCAGGACCCGGTCCTCGCGGTCAATCAACTCGTACTGGATTCGCCCGACGCGACGCTGGCGATGCGTTACAACTACAGCCGTGGTTTCTCCGCCACGAACGGTATCGTCCTGAATCAGGGACGTCTGCTGCTGGATGCGGCAAAGATCACCCACACCGCCATCACCGGCACCGGCGGTTTCATCGATGTCCAGCGCTTTGGAGGCAACCAACCCGGCTTCTTCGAGGGCGTTTCGCTGGGCGTGGATATGACGATCGGCGACGCGGCGGTGCTCCATGTCAACGGCGACCTCACGCTCGACAACGCGACGATCCAGATCCAGGGCCAGGGTCAAACGGCGGTGTTGTCCGCCGGGATTGAGAATTCCAGCGCCGCGGACCTGAACCTGCTGGGTACGGGACAGGTCATCCTCAGCGGGCGATCGTTGCTTGGGACTGGCACCAACTCGACGCTGATGATCGGGCCGGACATTGAAGTCCTGGCCGATAAACGGGCGGGTTTCTCGCTGGCCGAGATCGGCAACTACACCTCGACGCTGATTAGTCATGGCCGAATCACCGCTTCGAACACCGGCTTGGCGGTCAAGATCAAATCGATTCAGAACAGCGGAATTATCGAAGCGATCGACGGCGGAACGGTTTCCGTCACCGTTGCGGAAACACAGACGATCCAGTCCGGTCAGATCGGCACGATCCAAACCGGCAACGGCGGCACGGTCTGGGTCAACGCGATCGTCGACAACAGCGGGTCGGTGCTGCATCTTGGTGACCCGTCCGCCAACCTGCGCTTTGGCCAGATCGACTACAACACCAGCAGCCGGATTACCGCCGGGATGATCGTTGCGCCCCAGGATATGCCGGCGCAGATGGGGTCTACCGAACTCTACAACCTCACGCTCAAGGGGGCGATCTCCGGTTCGATGACCCTCGCCAACGGCCTGGTCCTGGACCAAGGGCGCATTGCTTCAGAGATCGAAGACGACATCTACTTTGTCGGCGGGCAGAGCATCACCGGCACGGGAATGATTTCGATCGATGACGGGCTGAGCAACTATCCGGGCTCGCTGACGTTCGGCTATTACAACCAGGGCAACATCGTGCTCGGCCCGGGCATCACGCTGCACAGCAAGAGCGATCTGAGAAGCAACATCAAGGCATACAACCTCACCAGCCAAGGCACGATCCTCCTGGACGGAACCTACCGTGGTGGCGGCCGGGGATACGGTCTCCAAGGCTACAATTTGACCAACAACGGTCTGATCCACGTCCGTGGCGGCGACCCCCGTATAACCGGTTCAGCAACCGATGGAACGACCGGGCACTTCATCAATAACGGGGTCATCGAAGTCGACAGCGGGATTGCACTGTCTCTGGGCGAGGGCATTATCAACAACGGCCAGATCGTGCTGCACGCCGACAGCAAGCTGATCTACTACGGCAACAACACGATTGCCGCGCTGGGCGATATCCAGAACCAAGGCGCTCAGATCGAACTGCAGGGCACGATAGACCTGCTCGGAGGTAACTTCGATTACCAGGCGATCTTCGGCGACAACAAGAACACGGTCACTTACTACCGAACCCAGTTTGTCAACGGGAAAATCCTCGACTCCTCGGGCGATCTGATACCGATCTACGCGGGCAGCGACGAAAAGTATTACACCGATATCGAATTCGCATCCGACATCTCGTTCTTCGGCTACAACCGCATCTACCTGGCAGGGGAGATCACGGTCCCGCAAGCAACCACTGTGTACATGGGCGTGATCCCCGAGGGCATCGCGGATACGACGCGGTCCTCTCTGCGCGGCTATTCCGTTGACGGAACCATCATCAACGGCTCGGGCACGATCGTCGTTGCAAACGGCACGGCCGATCCTTCCTATACCTCTATTGAAAGCGGGTCCACCACCGAGTTGATCATCGGCCCGGATATCACCATCCTTACTCAAGGCCAGTCGGCATTCACCTTCATGGCGACCAACCGCGGCCTGATCCAGATCAACGGGGCCGGCAACGTACTGCAGCTAGACGGCCCGTGGCGCAACGAAGGCGTCATCGAGCTCAATGCCGGCCAGATAAGATTTGGAGGCACGTTCAAGCCCGATCAGATCGGCACGATCCACGCCGCGCCGAACACCAAGCTGTTTGTCCTCGGGTCGTTTGACCTGGACGGCCAGGCGTTTGACTTCGGTGGACAGAACGGCGAGCAGTGGTACCTCAATCAGCGGGGTCGAGTCCTCAACGGCCGGATCGAAACCGTGAACCAGCCGCTGCGCGTGGGCAAGTTCAACTCGGGCACGTACGACGGCTGGGGTGAGCTTGAATCGGTCACGCTCGCGGGTGAAGTCGTCGTTCACAACCGCGATGAGCTGCGCCTTTATGAGCGCCTGACCCTCGACGGTGGACGGGTCCGGGTGGGCGATGATCGCGAATCGGACGGGGAAGTGGTCGTCGTGACCGGCAACTTCCTGCTCGACGGTCAGGGGGAGATTCTCTTTTCGGGTCGGTCTTATGAGAATGAATTGAGGCTGGCTAATTTTCTCAACACCCCCAACCCGTCCTTCACCATCGGGCCTGGCGTCGTCTTCCGGACGGACAACGGTTCGGGGACCGTCACGCTAGGCCCGATCGTGACACAGAATCTTGGCACTTTCTCCGCCGATGGCGCTGGCTTGAGGGTGAAGACCGGTTCGCCGACCTGGTTGAATCTGAACAACGCGCTTGGTGTGTTTGAGGCGAAAAACAACGGTTCCCTGTCGGTGCAAGGCCTGGGTGGCGACGCGGGCACGCTGCGCTATGTCAACAACGGGAACATCGAACTGGACGGCGACTACCAACTCACCAAGAACATGAGCCTGGGTGACGGCCAGGTGCTGACCCTGCTGGGACAGGCCAAGATCGACTCGGCTATCACCGTCGGTACGGGCGGCCGTCTCGTGATTAACGGCAACTGGCGCAACGCCGGACTGATCGACCTGCAGGGTGGTCGGCTGCAGATCGCCAAGCCGCCCGCGCTCAACGGCCCACTGAACCTGGACAACGGGCAGCTACGCCTTGCGGGCGTGTTCACCACCGATCAGGTGCTCGGACTGTCGGTGCAGCACACGACCGTCGAGGTGTTGTATGGCGGGGTCATCCAGAACAGCAACCGGCTGATCAACGTCGGAGTCGACATCGGCAATCTTGAATTGTGGGGCGGACACATCGTGGGGGGCTTGATCGACTCGACCATCGGCAAACCGCTGGTTGCGACGAGCGCCACCAGCACGCTGTCGGGACTTAAGGACATCCGCACGCCGGTGCTGATCCGCAACGGGTCGAACCTGCAGCTGGATACGAGCAAGTGGACCGCGCCGATCGTCGTGGAAGGTGCTTCCAAGCTCGATCTCAACGGCTTGGCGTGGATCAACCACGGCGGGGTCTACGCGATCGATAGCCTCGTGCGGATCAACGATCTGGGCGCCACGCTCGGCTCGTTCGGTCTCGTGCGATCGACCCTCGCGATCGCGACGCTGCCGGGCACGCCTAACGAAGCGCCGGTCATCATCCCCGCGCAGACGTTGGCCCAGGCCACCACGGCGTATCAGGGCGTGATCTCGCTTGAGAACGGCGCCGATATCGACGCGCAGGGATACACCCTCGAACTGGACAACAACGCGCTGTCCTGGCAGCTCGCCGGCGGCGCACTGCGCGGCGGCGTAGTTCAGCCCGTAGCCGATGAGCTCTTGGCCGTGAAAGCCGGCGGCACGCTCGATTCGGTCCGCGTCAACGCGCCGATCGCGATCCAGTCGCCCGGCGAGCTGAAACTGATCAACAACGCCGAAGCACGCGGAGGCCTGCGTTTTCAGAACACACAGACCACACAGGCGTCGGCCAGCCTGGGCCTGAACCAGACGCTGGCAAACTTCGGTGGAATCACCTTTGAATCCGGCGCGGCCGACAGCAACCTGCTCAACACCACCGCTCCGTCGCTGGAGATTCCCGCGGGGATCACGGTATCGGCGGTCGGCGGCGGCGGCACCG
>JBGSTE010000658.1:0-2598 GCA_041736655.1 Phycisphaeraceae bacterium
CGGTCCAGGGCAACAGCCAGGTGTGCGCGCTCTTCGGCGATCTGCGCCTGTCCACCACGCACGGCGAGCGCGAGCAGATGACGATCGAGACCAGCGAACACGTTCGCTTCATCGAGCGCCAGCAGGCAGTTCTCGGCACGCAGCGCCACGACATCAGTAACCACAGCCTGGGCGACGCCACCAACGCCGGGGCCGTCGTAGGTCTTATCACCGCAGCGGCCTAATCGCTGGTCGGCTTGACGTATGTAATCCACGCGGCCGGGCTTCGGCCCGGCCGCGTTTGAACCTCATCCAACAACACAAGAAAGAAAAACCCCATGCTTCAAGAAACCAAAGTCTTCAGCGTCATCCCGCCAACGGCGATCAAGGATAACGCGGCCTTCGTCTCGACGGTGATCGACAAGAACGATCTCGACGGGGCGGACTACCTGGAGTTCATCGGCCACCTCGGCGCGACCGACATCGAGATGTCAGTGCTCCGCGTCATGGAGAGCGACACGCTCACCAACGCCACCACGCTCGGCGGTACGCCGACGCTCGTCAAGGACTCGACGACCAAGCCCGGCGCAGACGACGACAACAAGGTCTTCGTCTTCGGCCTGGACCTGAGCAAGTCGCGCGCTCGCTATTTACAGCTTCAGGCCACCGCAGGCGACGGCACGGCAGGCAGCTTCCTGTCCGCGATCGCCATCGCCTCACGGCCCCACGAAGCCGGCAGCAGCGCAACCCGCCGGGGTGCTTTGTTCTGTGAATACGCCTGATTCGCATAGCCCGCTCACGCCGTCAGCCAGGGCGCTGGCGGCGTGGGCATTTTTGATATCGCAAGGACAGCAGCATGAGCGACCCCGCACCCATCACACAACAAGTCAAAATCGACGCCGACACGAAGGGTGTTGAGGATGTCGCTCGGGAACTTGAACGCCTGCAAAGGCTCACCCAAAGCTCCAACGCGACGTACAAGCAGGCGGGTGACATTGACCGGGATCGCGCCCACCATATGAAGCTCGTTGAAGATCGGCTTCGTGATCTTGTTGCTGCTGAGGAACGGTACGCCCGCACTGTGCGCGAGGGCAATCAGGTCGGAGAAGAAGAGAAGAGGCTGTCCGCCGAACGGCAAAAGGAGATCGATCGATACAGCAGATCGCTTGCCGCGCTTGAAGATGAACAGGAGAAAGTCAATCGGGCGACACGGGCGGCAACGCCGCGCTGTCACGCGAGACGCAGAACAAGCTCATCAACGAATCGCTGATCCCGCTCGCGCTCAGCACCGATCAAGACCTCGGGTCGCTGGCCAAGTTCATCGGCCGAGTCGCACCGACGACAAGCGACCCGCGCGAGATCAACAACCTGGTCGCGCAAAGCGTGACGCTCGCGGCTGAATCTGATCCCAGCCAATTCTTAGGCGCTGCTGGCGAACTGCTCGTGTCGGGCAACGCGGCCGGGCTGGATAACTCCGAGACGCTCGGGCTGCTGGCCTTCGCAACCCGATCGGGTGAGGTAGACCCGGCCAAGACGCAGCTCCGCAACGTCTTCAAGAAACTCTCAGCCGATCCGAAAGTGCGCGACCAAATCAAGGCGTCGGGCGTGTCGGTCGAGGGCGACCCGCTGGACATCCTCAACAGGCTGAAGGCCGCCAACGTCAGCAGCGAGCAGCTCATCCAACTCTTTGGCACCGAAAACAGCGACGTAGTTCAGGCGTTCATCGCCGAGAGCGACGTGGCCAACGACTTCGTTGAGCAGACCCGCAGCGCGGTAGCAGGGCCGGACAAGGCCAACGCCTTCCTCCAGGACCTGGTCAACAAAAGCCCAAGGCACGCGAAGGCGCTACAGATCGCCCAGCAGAAGCAACGACTTGAAGAGCTTCAGCGAGGTGATGCGGACAAAGCGCAGGATTTAGAGATCGCCCGGAATGAGCTTGAGATTCAGCTTGAGAAGGCGGTCAAGGATGGAACGATCAACGCCTCCGCGAAGAAGGCCCGACTCGAACTCTTCGACGATATCGCTGGCCAGGACAGCCTCGCCCTTGTCCGTGGCGCTGCTGCAAGAGGTGAGATCGAACTCACGCCGGCCCAGGCGAAATCGGTTGAGGGGTTCTCTGAGTACGAGCGTTATGGGTTCTTCCAGAACCTGCCCAAGGAGGGCTTCACTTATAAGCAGAGTTTGGCCGCAGCTGCAAACGAGGTTGAGAGCGGCACCTATGCCTCCGACATTTTGTCCGGCGGCAATCAGTCCACCCGCGTTGAACTCAGCGATTCGGTCCAGGACGCGCTGCGCGAAGGGCCGGCGCTTCCATCGGGCGGCAGCAAGACCGTCAACAACTACTACAACGGCACGTTCATCAACAACTCGGGCAACCCGCTCGAAGACGACTTGGACGGGAGATATAGGGAATAGGCCTTGGTGGATGCTGCCCCCGGCCAACGGTGGGGGCAGCATTTGCGGCCGGTTCGACCGGCCATCGATCGGGCTTCAAAGCCCGCTCAACCGGCTCTTGATGGGCCGGACAATTAGAGATTCAGGGATCGGGGGGGTTATTCTTTGCGCCGACTGCCGTGGCCATATCTAAGGACTTTTGGCCATTTTGATCCGCACTCTACA
>JBGSTE010000330.1:0-4162 GCA_041736655.1 Phycisphaeraceae bacterium
CTCGTTCACTTCCGCAGGCTCGGGCCTGGGCTCGGACCACGTGCGGTTGGCCATCGACGCGTACTGCGTGGCCGGCGTCTTGCCCAGTTCGTGCGCGATCGGTCGGCGGGACGGGTCGGGGATCTGCTCGAACGCGTCGAGCGACGTGCCGTTGACCTGGTTGTAGATCGCAAGCGTCTGCGCCTCGCTGGCCGCGGGGCTGACGCGGGCGCGGAAGACCTTGGTCGTCGGGTTGTACCAGAAGCCCGCCTGGTTGCCGCGGGTCACGATCGGGTCCGGCGGGTGCACGCCCAGATCGCCCAGCGGGGCAAGGTCCAGCCAGGGACGATCGCCCTCGATAAGCACATTCGTCGGCAGGTCATCGCCGAACCACGCCTCATGCATGTGAACCAGGAGCGTGTCCCGGCCGGCCATCGCCGACTGCACCGTCGTGTGGTACGCCGCCTGTTCATGCAGGCGATCCAGCGCACCCTGAACGCTAACGATGTCGCGCTCGTCCTGGCTGCGGTCGTGGTTAAGCATGACCACGCCCACCGCCACCGCGATGAGCATCAAACCGATCAGGCTGTCGATGAGGATTCGCATGGCAGGCTCGATCCGGCCGACGAACCCGAGCCCGCAACAAACAGGCAGGCGTCGGCCCACTCCTGCAGTGTCGGATTGATTCACGCCCGAGAACACTCCACCTCTCCGCCCAGCTTCACAGATCGACATCGGCCGCCCGCACAACCGCTACAAACCACATCCGCTACAAATCAGAAGCGCTGTATCACCCCAGCCGAAGCCGGTCCTGAGCGACAGCGAAGGTCCGGATGGATCGGGAGGAGGAGTGAGGAGCAAGAAGTAAGAAGTGAGAAGCAAGGAGCAAGAATTGAACCATCCGCCATCAGCCATCCGAAATCCCCATCGCTGGTCATGAACCCGCTAAAGCACCGCCCGGCTCAGCGCGAACGTGCCTGTGATCACTGGCGAGAGGGCCGCGATCGAATAGACCGAGTACACGTGCACCCCGCCGTACCAGAACCAGAAGCAGGCGAGAAACGCGCCCAACAGCGACACGCCCAGCCCGAGGTAGTACGCCAGTTCGCTGCGTGGCGACTTGATCGACGCGCCCACCGCCGCCGCGCCAAGCAGGCACGCGGGCAGGATCGACACGAGCGTCAGCATCGGCAGTTGCGCGGTCATCAGCTTGGAACTCTCAACACCAGGGTCAGCGGGTAAGGTCTTTGTGCCGCTCGTCAGGGCCAAAGCCTGAGAGATCATCGATTCAACTACGCCGAACGACAGACAGGAATGTCTGTCCCCCTGTTTGGCACGCTTACTCAACGATCCTGCAGCGGGCCCCAGATCTGGACCATCAGTTCATACGCCTTCGGGTCGTATTGCTTGAGCTCCGCGCCGACAAAGGGATAAAAATCATTGCGATAAAAATACGCCTCGGTCGCCTCGGCGAAGTATTCCATCTCGTTGGTCGTCGCGTAGGCCTTGACCTGATTTCCCTTGTAATCCATGACGTTCTGATACAGCCCGGCCTGCATGGCGCTGTCAAACGCGGCCTTTACACGCTTGTCATCAAAGCCCAGGAACTGGTCGTGATACGCGTGGGCCAGTTCGTGCAGGATCACCATCGGGTGCTTGAGCATGTGGTGGCGCTCAAGCAGCGACGCGGCCCGGGTGACATGGACTTTCTTCGCCAGGCGGGTGTCGTAGCCGTTCTCCTTGAGCCAGTCCGCTCCGGGGTGATATGGCCCGGGCTCGACATCGTCAAAGTGATCCAGCTCGATCCAGATGCCGACCTGCTGCAGCTTCGACAGCGCCGGCTCGGGCACGAGGATGTTGATCCGCTGCAGGTGGTTGACGAGCATCGCGATCGCTGCGGCGTCTTCTTGCTTGTTTTCTTCATCGAGCAGCTTCGGGTCGATATAGAGCGAAAAGCCCTCGTGCTGCTGCACGACCGGGTCAAAGGTCTTGTAGTCGGCCCGGCTGGGCGAAGACAGCGTCTGCATCTCCTGCTGCGGCGGCGTGGCGCTACAGCCGGCCAGCAGCGTCAGCGCTACAGCAAGCAGCACGCAAGGCAGGGCGTTTAAGAAAGCTCGCGGCACTCGGCAGTCGGCATTTGCAATTCGCATCGACTATCTCTTTTCAATTTGCGTCACAAACGATTCACGGCTCGGCAGGAGCCTCGCCCTCCCCCAAACTCCTAACTCCTATCTCCTAACCCCTCACATATTCCACCATTCCAGATCGATCTTCGGGAAGATCACATCATGGATGTCTGCGTCGGCGATCTCGTGTTTTTCGACGTCGGTCAGGCCGCCGAGGTAGCCGGTGTCGGTGTGGACTTTTTCGGCGATATCCATGAGCGTTTCAAAGCGGGTCACGTTCTGCATGAAGCGCTTGATGTCGTAGTCCACCGCCTGGCCCCGGCGGATCACAAACGGCCAGTCGCTGGCCTGCATCAGCAGCAACTGCCGGCCGGCCTTCTCCAGCAGCTCCTTGACCGCCTTGTTTTCCTTCTTCCGCCAGTCGATCTGGCACAGAGCCTTGCCGAAGTTCGTCTCGCAGCGGTAGAGGATGTCCCACATCCAGTTGACCTGCTCGTTGGTCCACACGCGGTGGTCGCCCTCTTCGCCCCACGAGCCCTCGGGCATCGACACGACCTTGTCGACAAAGGTCGACTCAAGGTACTCGCTGGTCGTACACACGTTGATCTCGGGGATCGCGTTCAGTGACAGCATCACATCACGCAGGAATTGCGGGCCCTCGAACCACCAGTGGCCGTACAGCTCAGCGTCAAACGTGCAGACGACCACGCCCTTCTTGCCCGTCTGCTGCTTGTACTTGTACAGCCGTTCCTTGATCATGTCGCAGAAGTGGCTGGCGTGCTGGTGCAGCTTGGCGCTGATGTCCTGCGGGTAGTAGAGGTGTTTGTCGCCCAGGTCTGTTTTCCGCCCGGTGATTTTCCAGTAGCGCAAGCCACGCTTTGGCCCCCACATCTTGTGGAACTCCAGGTACTCGCCCGACGCGGGGTAGCCAAAGTCCCCGGACCACACCTGCTCGCAGGCGATCTGGTCCCGCGCGAACGCCACTGCCCGGCCAAGCCCGGTGCCATCACTATTGACCCAGTGCGCCTCGTTGACACTCCGCCAGCCACGGCTGGCGTACTTCTCCGCGTCTTCCCAGCCGACCTTGTGCCACTGGTTGTTGTCGAAGACGTACTCGCTCTTGCAGCCCTCGATCAGGTGGTTTTCAACGAAGAAATGCGTGATGCCTTCGTCGGCCACGAGGTGCTCGATGCCGACGCGGTAGGGCTTGTGCCCCCAGTTGATCGGCGGGTTCCACGCCCCGCCTGGCCGATAGGCGCACTCGGGCAGCCACATGCCGGTGGGCTTAAAGCCGAGGATGCGTTCGCTGGATGCCACGCCGGCGCGGATCTGCGCGCGGATCGAGGCGTCTTCAAAGAGTAGCGGCATGTAGCCGTGCGTGGCGTTGGAGGTCAAGAGCTCGACATAGCCCTTGCCGCCTTTTTTCTGCGTCGACCGGTCGGCAAAGGCCTTGGGGATGTCTCGGCCGATGTCCTGGAACTGCGCGAGCAGGCCCGTGTAAAACTTCTCCCAGCGCTGGGCCAGGTACAGCATGTGGCCGTTGTCGATCTTCTTGAAGTCGGCCTGGTCCTGGCGTGCTTTTTCCGCGCGGTCGTTGAGGAAGTGCTCAAAGCCCTTCTTGAAGTGTTCGTGCGAGAGCTGTTCGAGGAGCACAGGCGTCAGGCCCATCGTCAGCTTGGGGTTGCCGTTGAGGAAGGCGCACTCATCCATCATCGCCAGGAGCGGCAGATAGGTCTCGGCCGCAGCCTCATAGAGCCAGTCCTCGCCGTGCGGCCAGGTGCCGTGGCGCAGGACATAGGGGAGGTGGCCGTGCAGGACGAGGCAGAAGCTGCCGATGGTGTCGGTCATAGCTTGCTATGGTAACAGGCGACAAGGTCAGGATTTGACCGGCAACACGATCCTGACCGATACCCTTCCTCATGCCCGACTTCTCCCCCACCACGAACTGGACCGACGACACGACCGCCCCGCTGGCGCTGGCGGGTAAACGCCTGCATTTTGTCGGCATCGGCGGCTGCGGGATGTCGGGCCTGGCTCGCATGGCCGCTCGGCAGGGC
>JBGSTE010000675.1:0-10179 GCA_041736655.1 Phycisphaeraceae bacterium
CCTCGACGCCGGCTACATCATCGCCAGACCACCGGCCGGCGGACGGCTTCGCGGAACCACCCTCTTCCTCGGCGGGCCCAACGGCTCAACCGTGCTCGGCACCGCCAACGTCCTCTGCGCCGCTGTCCTGGCCCAAGGCACCACCGTCATCGAGTGCGCCGCCTGCGAGCCGGAGATCACCGACCTCTGCACGCTCCTATCCAAAATGGGCGCGAAGATCCAAGGCGCAGGAACCCCACGCATCACGATTGAAGGCGTCGACAAACTCCACGGCACCGAACACACCGTCCTGCCCGACCGCATCGAGGCCGGCACCTACGTCATGGCCGCCGCCATCACCGGCGGGGACGTCATCCTCGAAAACTTCCCCACCGACGCGCTCCTGGCCGCCATCGACCGCCTCGAAGACATGGGCATCACCCTCGAACACTTAAATAAAAAGCCCACGCCTTCGGCGACAGCCGACGGTGGGGGGTCAAGCACCCACACGCCCGGCCTGCGCGACACCGTCCGCGTCATCACCCCACGCGTCTTTCAGCCTGTCCAAGTCGTCACCCAGCCCCACCCCGGCTTCCCCACCGACCTGCAAGCCCAGTTGATGGCCCTGCTCACCCTGGCCGACGGCAACGGCATCGTCACCGAAAAAATCTTCCCCGACCGATTCCTCCACGTCGCGGAACTGCTGCGCATGGGCGCCAACATCACCCGCGTGGGCAACTCGGCCGTCATCACCGGCGTCCGCCAACTCTTCGGTGCCCCCGTCATGGCCAGCGACCTCCGCGCCTCGGCAGGCCTGGTCATCGCGGGCCTGGCCGCCCGTGGCCAAACCACCATCAACCGCGTCTACCACCTGGACCGCGGTTACCAGGAGATGGAAAAAACTCTGCAAGCCCTCGGCGCTGATATTGAACGCGTCAAAGGTGCGTGACACACCACCTCAAAGCCGATTGGCCCCGACGGGGCGACTTAAGTCGCCCCGCCCCGACTCACCACGCCCCTCCGCGATTGGGTTAATTCTGCACGAATTTTACGTCAATTAACACCTAATCGCTATAGCATTCCATACCCCTTTTTGGTTACAAAAAGGATGTTGACCGTAACGGGGCGCACGAAGCGAAGCCGGGATCATCCATTGCATGCTTCAATCGCTTGTTTGTTCGACCCGCTCGCATGCCGGGCTATGTAGTCCCTGGCTTGGATCGCCCTCCTCACACCACACCCTTCCGGAGTTGAAATGTCTGTCATTAACCACACGAGAAAAGTTGCCACGAAGCGTTCGTTGCTCTCCCTAGGCCTGCTGCTGGGCATGGGCGTCGCTGCCGGGCAGGCGGACGCGCAGCCGTATGAGCTGTTCTACGACCAGTCCACCGGTGAGTTGTCGATGACGCTCTACGGCAACATCATCAGCTACTCGCTGGAAAGCTCCGACCCGATCTTCCTCGAAGATGAGGCGTTGACGCCGACCAATCACCAGCGATTCGTCGGCTTCTTCTACGTCAACGGCAACCCGATCGCCGTGCCCGTCGGCACTGCTGCATCGACGCCGACGGGCCTCACCGAGACGAACTCTAGTTACAATGGCCCGCCGAGCGGCACCTTCAGCCTCGGCTTCGTGCTCCCAGCCGGGCTGACCCAGACACAACTGGCAGCCGTCTTTGATGTACAAGCGACCTATGTCGTCGCCCAAGGGACGCCGAAACAGAATTTCAACATCATCGGGCCTCTGACCGCGAGCCCGAATATCGTGATCAGTACCACGGTGAACAGCACACAGACGCTGCAATTCGGTGACAACATCCTGGTCAACAGCTTGGGCCACCTTGATGTCGCCGGCGTGGGGATCGCGGTGCCCTCCGGCGTGACCGCCGAGCAAATCGAGATCAGCTCCAACGGCATGATCACCACCACCGGCAACAGCATCGACATCCAATCCGCGACAGTGCTTTACGACGGTATCTACAACGAAGGATCGATCGTATCACAAGCAAGCGCGATCTTCGTCTCCAACAACTCGAACATCGGATCGTTTAACAACCACGGCCTGATCCAGGGCGGCGCCTACGCGATCCACATCGATGCATCGAGCACCGCCTACTACGGCATTTACAACACCACCACTGGCCTGATCGTCGGCGGCATCTCGATCAGCGGGGATGATCTCAACGGCGAGGGGATCGATTTCACCAATGTGGGCTTACTCGATCTCGCGGATCAACACGACAACCTGCTTTCAGGCATATTCACGCAGTCCGCCACAGGCGCGCTCGCCATCACGCTTGACAGCGCCAGCTTCGCCGACGGACTGCTCTTCACCGTCAACGAAGACGCCGCGCTCGCCGGCGAGCTGCTGCTGACGCTCGACGGCGAACTCGTTGTCAACCCCGGCGACAGCCTCGTACTCATGCAGATCGGCGGCACGCGCACCGGCGAGTTCGGCAACTACAACGAAGGCGATCTGATCGACGAAATCAACGGCGTGGAGTTGCGGCTGACCTACACCGCCGGCGACGGCAACGACGTCGCCGTGTACGCGGTGCCCGAGCCGGCGTCGCTGTTGCTGATGGGTTTGGCGGGGCTGGCGTGCACTTCGCGGCGGCGCGCGGCGTGACGACCTATGTGCACCTCATCAATGGCATAGAGAGCGATCCGCCTTACTCAAACGTATCGTTGGGCAGGAAGGTGAACTGCTGGCCACCGATAGAGGCTTCGTACATCAGGCCCGTGCCGTCGATCGTAAAGACCGCCACGCCATTCTGGTAGTCGGCGTTAGCAGAGGCGTCGGCCTTGATCGCCACCGCCGAGGCCTGGGCGGCGAACTCGAGGTTGCCAGACTTAAAGCGCCCGAGCGAAACCTTGTCCTGGAAGAAGACCAGCTCGGCATAAGCCTGCCCGCCAAGCTGTAAGCCGATCGACGCCTGGGTCAGGTCGCAGAAGCCCACCGCCTTGTCGTTCTCAAAGAGTACGCCCTTGCCGTAGGCCCCGCCGACACCGATCGCGCCCTTGCCGACGCTGGGAAACACCGCGACGCCGACGGACGAGTCGTTGTAGACCTTGAAGTAGCCGGGCTTTTCGCTCTTGAACTTGCTGATCGTCTCGCGGGCCTGTCGGACCAGCGCCTCGCGGTCTTCTGAACTGGCAGGCGCCGTCGCACAGCCGAGGGAGAACAGGGTGACAAACAGCAGGGCGGCAATCAGGGCGGTACGCATGGAGATTCTCCGGGGGTTGACTCGTATTCAAGTGATCGCGTCATTTTAGCCCGCAGCGAAGCGTCGCGTGCTGGTGCGAAAAACTTAACTGTGAGTCAAGCTTGCTCATCAATCGTTTACCCGCGGCTTACTTCACAACCGGCCGAAGCTCTTTGCCGTCCTTGTCCATCGGGTACTGCGCGTCTTCTTTCTTTAACTGCTCGATCATCGCGTTCATCATTCGCTTTAGCTCGTTTGGCTCATTTGCAGACAGGTCGATTTTCTCGAAAGGATCGTCTTTCAGATTAAACAGTTCGTACCTGGGCTGGCCGGGGGTCTTCGGCTCGTAGTGATAAACCACTTTCCAGTCACCCAGTCGCAGCGACGTAAAATAGCTGCTGCGGTGGCTGTGGGGAAAGTGCATGAGGAAGCGCGCTTCGCGGTCGGGGTTGGGCTTGCCGGTGAACTGCGGGGCCAGGTCGATGCCGTCGATGATATGGCCGCTCGGCGGCTTGGCATCAACGAGGCTCAGGATGGTCGGGTACAGGTCCATCACGCTGCCGAGTTGTTGCTGAATCGCGCCCTTCGCGATGGGCAGTTTCTGCTGCCACGTGTTGTCGGGGTTGGTCTTGGCCCAGGCGGCGATGAAGGGCACGCGCATGCCGCCTTCATAGTGCGTGGCCTTCTTGCCGCGCAGGGGAGCGAAGGAGCTGTAGCCGTGCTCTTCGCCCAGCGGCGCATCGCTGCCGTTGTCGCCGAGGAAGAGGATCAGCGTGTTGTCGGCGATCCCTTGTTTTTCAAGGTGATCAATCAGCTCGCCCAGGGCCTGGTCCATCGACGCGATGAGGGTGGCAAAGGCCTGCGCGGGCTTGGGTTTGCCTGAGTTTTTGTAATCGTCTTCAAAGCGCGGGTTAGGCATGAAGGGTGCGTGCACGGCATAGGGTGCAAAGTGCAGAAAGAAGGGCTTGCGCTCTTTCACGGCTTGACTGATCTGGCCTTTGGCTTCAAGCGTAAGCGCTTCGGTGAGGAAGGTGTCGGTGCCGTGATACTTCTCCAGTCCGGGCACGGCCCGGTTCTTGTTGCCCTTGAGGTGGCCGTAGCCGTCCTGCCCGTAGTAGCTGCCGGGCTGACCCCAGGAGCAGCCGGCGATGTTGATGTCGTAGCCGAGGTTGTTGGGGAACTCGGTGGGTTGTCCCAGCGGCCCGAAGTGCGCCTTGCCGATGAAGATCGTGCGGTAGCCGACGGTTCGCAGCACGCCGGGGAGCGTGGCGTTGGCGTTGTTAAAGCCGGTCCAGTTCCAGTTCGGCGGGCCGAAGGGTCCGCGGTTGTTCTCTTCCGAGCGGATCCACTGGGTGACGTGGTGTCGTGTGGCGTTCTGGCCGGTGATGATGCTGGTGCGCGTGGGCGAGCCGACGCTCATGGCATAGAAGTCGCTGAAGCGTACGCCGCGCTCGGCCAGCCGCTGCATGCCCGGCGTGCGGTAAAAATCATTGAGCGGGTAACACATGGCGCTGCCTTGCTCATCGGTAAGGAAGGGCACGGAACTGTCCATGACGCCCATATCATCGACGAGGAAAAGGATGATGTTGGGCTGGTCTGATGCTGCGGCGCGGTGGGCATGCGTGACGATCGGGAACAGGCTGAGGGTCAAGGCCAGGATCGACAGCAGGCGACAGGGTTGCAGGGCAAGTGACATGGCGGGCCTTTCAACGAGAGGGTGTCAGCGACAGAGCATAGCCGCCGCGATTGCAGCAGATGCCTCGACGGCAATCGTTATGACTTGGCGATGCCGGAGTTCTTACGCGCTCAGGGCGTTGGCTGGGCCGGCAGAACGCTGTCGGTATTGCGGACGATGACGCGGATGGCGTCGACATTGACGGTGCCGAAGATGACGGTGAGCGTTCGCTTGTCGGTATCGAGCCGGGCCGAGTCGACATTCGGTGAGGTGAACGGGTCGAGCGTGTGTCGCAGGGTTTTTTCGTCGGCCAAGGGGTATCGCGTATCTTTGGCGCCGAGCGTGCTGTCGGTGGCGAAGAAGCTGTCGGGTGCCTTGATGATGCCCAGCACTTCGCCGGGGAACGTGAGAACGACTTCGCGGACGTCGACGCTGCTGCCGGAGCCGGGCATGTCCAGGTGGACGAGGAAGCTGTTGACCTGCTGGCCCGGTTCGAGGGTGAACTGATATTCCTGGCCGGTGATGCGGACATCGTTACCGACAAAGAGCTTGGTGGCTTTGACGGGCGCGGTGAGTGTGACGTTGCGGGCCTCGGCGATGACCTGAACGTAGTGGGATTCGAAGGCGTCATCGACCAGGCTCTTGGGCGCGGTCTTGTGATAGACGCCCTTGCGGACCACCGGGTGATAGATGACCTCGTCCCAGTCGCGGACAAAGTCGTCGGTCGTGAATGAGCCAATGGGTTTGAGCGACTCGGCGACGGGATTGCCCTGTCGCAGCGTCCCGCCGAAGTTGGCGGGGATCATCACCGGCTCGTCGGTCGTTTGATCGGCTTGAGCCTGGACCAGGCCTTTGAAGACGACCACTTCGCCCTCGCCTTGTTCGTTGACGCGTACGCCGAACTCGGTGCCCAGGTCGACGACCCGGCCCTGCGGGGTCTGGACGGCAAAGCCGATGGCCGGCTCGGGCACGTTGGCGTAGGCCTGTCCGTGATCCAGCGACAGGCTGTTGTCCTGGTTGACCTTGAAGCGGGCCGGTGCGCGGAGGGCGACCGTTGCGCCAGACTCCATGACCAGATCGACCGCGCCGTGGGTGAGGGTGAAGGTCTGCGTGCGGTCCAGCGGTTCGCCGGACCTGGGGGCTGGGCCGTCCCACTGGGCCTGGAACTCGCGGGTAAGCGAGGCGAAGGCACTGGGGGTTTCGGGCTGCGGATTGTTGTCGGTCTTAGTCGCGTCGGCGACGATGGGCGATCGGGTGTTACTGCCTGGACCCACGATGAGTTGCCAGCCCAGCAGCAGGAGGATGCCGACAACAGCCGCAGCGGCAAGGACGCGGGCGACGGGGCCGATGCGCCCGATCACCGCGTCAAATCGCTCGTGAACGCTTGGCTTTCGGGACGAAGCGGGCTTGGGCATGGCCTTGGGCGTAACATCGCGGAGCGCGGGGTGGGCGTGCTCTTCAAGCTGGAGCAGGATCTCGATGGCGTCCTCGGCGGCGATCAGGTGCGACGCCTCTTCGCCACGCTTTCGCTCGGCGAGTTCGAAGAGATAGGTCTCCAGGTGGGCGTGCTCCCAGAATCGCTGTCGCGCGGCGGGCGACTTTCGCAGCACGTCGTTGAGCTGCTGCAACTGCTGGGCCGAGAGGTTGTCCTCCAGGTAGCCGTCGACCAGGTTGTCAAAAGTCTGTGCGTCCATGGCTGTGTTCAAGTCGGTGTCGCAGGTCTTCGCGTAAAGATCGCAGGTTCAGTGGGCGGTGGAGAGACGCTGTTTGATGCATCGGCGGAGCAGGGTCCGTGCCCGCGAGAGGGTGACATAGATCGAGTTGGTGCCGATGTTCAGCCGCTGGGCGATCTCCGTGGGCTTGAGTGATTCCTGATAGCGGAGCTGCACCATCTTGCGAGCGGCCGGGGCCAGGGCCTCGACACATTGCTTGAGCGCGTCGACGGTGTCTTCATTGAACGACTGCGTCGGGGCGTCGGCGATCAGGGCTTCCATCACCTCGGGCGCGAGCACGCTGGTCCGCTTGCCGTACAGCTTGGTCATCGCCTGCAGGACTTTGTGCCGGGAGATCACATACACCCAGGCGAGGAAGTCCGTGCCCGGCTCAAAGCTGTCGGCCTTATCCACCACGACCAGAAAAACGTCGTGAAAAACATCATCCACCAGCTCCCGCACCGGCAGCAGGCTCAGGATGAACCCGCGGATCACCGACGCGTTGCGGATAAACAGCTTCTGCACATCCTCGCGAGGCGACGGGTTCGGGTTGGGCTGGGCCTGGCTCATGGCAAACCTGTTCGTCTCGGGGCTCGCCAGACAGAGCGGCCCCCGCATGAGGATCAACCCAACGGGTTAAAGCTTAGCAAGCAATCGTTCGTATCAACCATCCGATCGCGAACCGAGCCACGATCCTGCCACGCTCCGCTGCCTACTCTATAACCCCAATCTAAAAAGGAATGGAGAACAGCCATACTACCCCGATCCCTATTAATGATTAGGCTCAGTGGATTAGGACGATTGCGTTATTTGCATGATTTTTAAGGATTTGCGTTAATCGTCAGCAAAGAAAGGCTTTCTCCGTTTGATCCTCACTGGCAAGCCTCTGCTTGCCTGCCCCTGGCCTTGATGCCACCGGCCTTGACCGTTCTCGTTGCACCCTTTACTCAGTGAGGAAGAAAAATGACGACCACCAAGCTCCTTTGTGCCTCGGCCCTGCTCGCGGGCTTTGCCCTTGAGTCCCGTGCGGCCCTCATCAGCGTCAACCTCCGCGAGTTCGCCAACGATGTCAATGACATCGACGCCGACGAGTCCTACGGCGTCGCGGCCGAGGGCAGCGTCACCAACGGCTGGATGAATGCGTTCGGTCCCGGTATCGCCACCCTGAATCTCGCCGACGGAACACCCACCACCGTCTCCGCCACCGGCAATAACCCCGGCGGGACAGACACGACCTTCAACACCACACTCAACGACACCCCCATGCGCGCGGGCATGGCCACCTTCAGCCTGACCCCCGCCAGCTTCCCGACCATCACCCTCGCCGGCCTGGCGGGCACCTTCACCAGCTACGACCTGATCGTCTATTTCACCAGCAACGACGGGGCGGACCAGGGGCAGATCAGCGACGGCACGACGACCTACTTCTTCAGCCTGCCCGGCGGCACCGGCAGCCAGACCGCGGCGCTGATTGAAACGACCGACACCAACTTCGGCGACGGCGTGGCCGAGGGCAGCTATGCCGTGTTCCGCGGCCTGACCGCTGACAGCGTGACCCTCGAAGTGAGGGCCAAGAATATCGCGGCAGGCAACGGCGGAACCTTCGTGGGCATCGGCGGGTACCAGATCAACGGGACCCTGCTCCCCGAACCGGGCAGCCTGGCGCTGATGACCCTCGGCGGGCTGATGATCGCCCGCCGCCGGCGCTCGGCGTGAACGTTTTTCGCTCACGATAGACACGGTGATGTCGTTTAATTTCGCCTGAGACAAGCCAAGACAGCCAGCAGCTACTAACCGTTGGCTGTTTTTCATGAGCCCCTCCAATCTCTTTTTCTTACCTCACTGCTAAGAAACCCAGTTTTGTCGTGATCCTTTCCTAGTAAAGGACCTGCCATGAAAACATCACGACAGCACGGTTTCACACTCATCGAACTGCTGGTAGTCATCTCGATCATTGCCCTGTTGATCGCGATCCTCCTGCCAGCCCTATCCTCTGCTCGCGAGTCGGCACAGCGGACCCAGTGCGCCTCCAACGGTCGCGGGTTTGTCGGCGTCGGCGTCAACCACGCCAACGACTACAAGAGCTTCTTTCCTCGCGCCTACGCCTTCAGCTTCTCCATCACCCGGCCCGAAGGCCAGCAGGAACACTGGCTCAACAACTTCAACAACGAAGACGCCACCCAGAAGAACTGGCGCCGAGCAGGCACGAGCTTCAAGCAGTACGAGAGCTACGGCATGACGCTCGACGTCTTCACCTGCCCGTCGACGATCGACTTCAAGCCCGAGGAACGCGTCAGCGGCGGCAGCCAGATCATCGCACGCGCTTCATACATGGTCCTCGGCGGGCTCGAAGACACCGCCAAAGTCAACTACCGCAACTGGCGCGATGAACTGCCCGCCAACACCCTCGACGACACCGACGCCACCCGACGCGCCTTCGTCGCCGACCAACTCTGGATGGGCAACGGCATCGCCTCCATCAACACCAACCACCAGATCCGCGATGACAAGTCGGGCTTCGGCGCTCAGAACGTCGGCTACGGCGACGGCCACGTCGAGTCCTACAGCCAGGAACGCTACAGCGAAGACACCACCCTCAACGACTCGTCCTACAAAAACACCGCCTCCCAGGGCTACTTCTTCTGGGAACTGAGCCCGGCCGTCACCAACTGATTGCAAAAAACCCCGGCGCTGCGTTGGCGGTGGGGAGATTGACTTGTTTGAACTATTCCGATCCCCAGGAGGTTTTGACCATGCACTTTACGAATCGATTGCTCGTCGGCGCGCTGGCGTTCAGCGGCCTGATCGCCACCCAGCAGGCTGCCGCTGAGTTCATCAGCGTCAACCTCCGCGAATTCGCCAACGACATCAACGACATCGATGCCGACGAAACCTACGGCGTCGTGGCCGAGGGCAGCGTCACCGGCGGCTGGATGAACGTCTTCGGCCCGGCCGTGCCCGTTCTGAACCTCGCCGACGGCACCCCCACCACCGTCGTTGCCACCGGCACCAACCCCGGCGGTGTGGATACGACGTTCAATGCGACGCTCAACGATACCCCCATGCGCGCGGGCCTGGCCACCTTCAATCCTGCACCTCCGGGCGGCTTCCCCACCATCACCTTCACCGGCCTGGCGGGTACCTTCTCCAGCTACGACATCATCGTCTACCTCTCCAGCAACGACGGCTCGGACGAAGGACAGATCAGCGACGGCACGACGACCTACTTCTTCAGCCTGCCCGGCGGCACCGGCAGCCAGACCGCAGACCTCATCGAAACCACCGACACGACCTACGCCGCTGCCGGTGATGCCTCCGAGGCCAGCTACGCCGTGTTCCGTGGCCTGACCGCCGACAGCGTCACGCTCGAAGTCCGCGCTCTGAACATCGCAGCAGGCAACGGCGGAACCTTCGTCGGCATCGGCGGCTACCAGATCAACGGCACACTGCTGCCTACCCTCGACCCGGCCGACCTCGATCAGGACGGCGATGTCGATGACGCGGACTTCGGCATCGCCTTCGCAGCCTTCACCGGCCCCGGCGGCGTGAGCACCTCGCCGGCCGACCTCGATAACGACGGCGACGTCGACGACGCGGACTTCGGTAT
>JBGSTE010000714.1:0-4417 GCA_041736655.1 Phycisphaeraceae bacterium
ACCGCCTTCTTCCCCGCAGGACGCGAACAGGCCTACCACATCGAAGAAACCAAACGCGGCGGCGGATACGACCAGTTCCTCACCGGCACCGGCGAAGTCGGGCTCATGGCCTACCACCAGGACGAAATCCTCGAAGAAGAAACACTGCCCCGCTGCTACACCACCGTCAGCACCTGCTTCCGACGCGAGGCCGGCGCCGCCGGCAAAGACACCGCCGGCCTCTACCGCATCCACCAGTTCGACAAAGTCGAACAGGTCGTCATCTGCAAGGCCGACGAAAACGAGTCCCGACACTGGCATCAGAAAATGATCGGCTTCGTCGAAAAACTCCTGCAAAACCTCGGCCTGCCCTATCGCCTGCTCCAGTGCTGCACCGGGGACCTGGGCCCGAAGAACGCCGACATGATCGACATCGAGTGCTGGATGCCCAGCCGAAAAAACTACGGCGAAACCCACAGCGCCTCACGCCTCTACGACTACCAGACCCGGAGACTGAACCTCCGCTACAAGGCCACAACAAAAGACGGCAAAAAACAAACCACCTTCTGCCACTCCTTAAACAACACCGTCGCCGCCAGCCCACGCATCCTCATCCCCATCCTCGAGGTCTACCAGAACGCCGACGGCTCGGTCACCGTGCCGCAAGTTCTACGACCCTACATGGGCGGGCAGGACACGATCAACACATCGACAGTTTGATTCCGTTATTGCCTTGAGCGAAGTCATTACAAAGCGCGATCCGTGCCGATGAATAGTGCGGAGATACAGCCATGAGTCTGGAACTGATCGTTGTCCTTGTCGTCATCGCGGGCATCCTTGCGATGCTGATGTTCACCACCAAGCCCGCAGATGTCATCCTCCTGGCCGCGCTGGGGGTGTTTGTCGCGATCCCCCTGCCGACCGACTCGGGCTGGAAGATCGGCGTCATGAGTGTCACCGACGCGTTCAGTGGTTTCAGCAACACCGGGATGCTCACCGTCGCCGTGATGTTCGTCATCGTCGCAGGCCTCCGCGAGACCGGCGGGATCGACTGGATCGCCTCAAGCCTCCTTGGCAAACCACGCAGCGAGCGAACTGCGCTGTTGCGGATTATCCCGCCGGTCTGGGGTTTGAGTATTTTCCTCAACAACACGCCGGTGGTCGCGATGATGATCCCAGCCGTGCAGGACTGGGCCAAACGCCTGCGATTTTCCCCCTCCAAGCTCATGATCCCGCTCAGTTATGCCGCGATCCTCGGCGGGACCTGCTCGCTCATCGGTACCAGCACCAACCTCGTTGTCGCGGGCCTGGTCCTTTCGCAAACCGACCTCCCGCCGCTGGGCATGTTCGATATCACCTGGGTCGGCCTGCCTTCAGCACTGGTAGGGTTCGCCTTCCTCTATTTCATCGGGGTCAAGCTCCTGCCCGACCGCGGCCGCGATGACACAGCGCTTTCGGACCCACGTGAATATTCCATGGAACTGATCGTTCCGCCCAACAGCGCCATGGCGGGCCGATCCGTCGAAGAGGCGGGCCTGCGCAACCTGCCGGGGTGCTTCCTCGTGGAGATCGATCGCGGCGAAGAAGTCATCTCCGCCGTCGGCCCCGAGCAGGTCTTACAAGCCAACGACCGCCTGCTCTTTGTCGGCGTCGTCGAGTCCATCCGTGACCTGGCCAATACACGTAGCCTGATGCTCGCCACCGATCAGGTCTTCAAGCTCGATACGCCCCGCTTCCGCAGACGCCTCTTCGAGACCGTCGTAGCGCCCGGCTCGGCATTGGTCAATCGCACCATCCGCGAAAGCCGCTTCCGCAATCTTTACAACGGAGCCGTCATCGCCGTCGCACGCAACGGCGAACGCCTGCGCGGCAAGATCGGCGACATCCGCATCCAGGCCGGCGACCTGCTCCTGGTCGAAGCGGAGCCGGGCTTCCGTCGCCGGGCCGTCACCACGCGGGATTTCCTGCTCATCCGCCCGCTCGAAGACTCGACCCCACGCCGACACAGCCGCGCTCCGATCGCTCTGTTCATCCTCCTGGCGATGATCGGCTTGGCGACCTTCGAGGTCTACCCGATGCTCGTCGCAGGCCTGCTCGCCGCCGGGGCCATGGTCCTCACGCGCTGCTGCACCGCCAGCGAAGCACGCCAGAGTATCGACTGGTCCGTACTCATCGTCATCGCCGCGGCCCTTGGCATCGGCAAGGCACTGGATGACTCCGGCGGCGCCAAACTCCTGGCCGATGGCGTCCTCGCCGTGGCCGGGTCAAACCCCTGGCTTGTCCTGATCGCGATCTATGTCGCGACTTCGATCCTCACCGAAATCATCACCAACAACGCCTGCGTCGCCATGATCTTCCCCATCGCACTGGCCATCGCCGAGTCCCTGGGCGTCAACTTCATGCCCTTTGTCATCGCCATCATGATGGCCGGCTCCGCCAGCTTCGCCACGCCGCTGGGCTACCAGACCAACCTCATGGTCTACGGCCCAGGCGGATACACCTTCAAAGACTTCCTCCGCATCGGCATCCCCATGAACTTCGTCATGGGGATCTCCGCCGTCGTATTGACACCCCTGATCTTCCCCTTCCGCTGACCTCCATCACGCGGACACCCAACGCTAACCCAAACAAAAACGCCGAGCAATGAGGCTCGGCGTCTGTTACGTGACCTGACGATTCCAACTTTTCCAAAGCGGGTGATCGGGTTCGAACCGACGACATTCAGCTTGGGAAGCTGACGCTCTACCAACTGAGCTACACCCGCATCATTCAACAGCTTTACCAATCATATCTCCGTGCTCATCGGCAGGCAAGCAACACTTTGGCTTAACCCTGCTTGGCTCCTGACTCGCCCGGCGCTCAATATTTGCAGTTGCTGCGGGGCATCACATCACCATGCCATACAAACAACTTAACGCGCAGCCGTAACACCGCCGGCCAGCTTCCCGTCCCTGTGCAGTTGCGACCCTGTTCTGATTCGCACACACATACTTCACCGACATCACATCCGGAAAAAGCCATGCTCATCAAACCCATCTCCGCCCTGCTGCTTGGCCTTGCCATGGTGTTCGCCTGCGCAGCACCCGCCCAGGCCCAGCAAGCCGCCAAGGGGCCGGTGAAGGTCTTCATCCTCGCCGGCCAATCCAACATGGAAGGCCACGGCAAGATCGAAGGCAAAGCCGGCCAAACCGAACCCGGCACCCTGCGACACATGGTCACGGACCCCGAACTTGCCCCGACCTATAAAAAAGAACTCCTCGATGACGCCGGCCAATGGGTCCTCCGCAAGGACGTCTGGGTCTGGTACCACGCTGGCGACCGCAAGGGCAACCTCACCGTCGGCTACGGCGGTAGCAAGGACCTCTTTGGCCCGGAACTCGGCTTTGGCCTGGTCGTCGGCAAGCACCTGGATGAGCAGGTCCTCATCATCAAAACCGCCTGGGGCGGCAAAAGCCTCGACGGCGATTTCCACCCGCCCAGCTCCGGCGGCGAGGCGGGCGAGTACTACAAACTCATGATGACCTATATCAACGATGTCCTCGCCAACCTCAAGCAACACTTCCCCGAATACGACGGCCAAGGCTACACCCTCGCGGGCTTCGGCTGGCACCAGGGCTGGAACGACGGCTGCAACGCCGACCAGACCCAACGCTACGAAGCGAACATCGCCAACTTCATCCGCGATGTACGCAAGGACCTGGGCGTCAAGGACCTGCCCTTTGTCATCGCCAACAGCGGCTTCGGCGGGTGGAACCAGAAGGTCGATCGCCGCCTGGGCATCATCAACGCCCAGCTCGCCGTCGCCCAGTACGACGAATTCAAAGGCAACGTCTTCACCGTCGAAACCCGCGACTTCTGGCGGCCCCGCGAGCAGTCACCCTCCGGCCAGGGCTACCACTGGTTCTTCAACGCCGAGACCCACTACCTCATCGGCACCGCCATGGGTAGCGCGATGGTCGACCTCCTCAAAAAAGTCCCGCCCAATGACAAGCGCTGACGCGCTGTGGATGAGCCAGACGCCGGCACAGCCGCAGGCGTCGCACTGGACCGAGACGATGCTCAGCTTCTTGTTCTGACTGCACGGGACGCAGTGCGACCGCCGCGCTTCGACCATGCCACGCTGGGCGGGGGTGAGCAGGGACAGCAAGTGCTCGGGGTTGCGGGGGTCAGGTTGGGATTGAGTCTGAGCCATCAAAGTCACCGATTAACAGAGCATATGCGACACCTTTAGCCGTCCAGCCTCGGCCACCTGCATATTAATTGTCATAACCATATGGGCTCTTTCCGGAAAAATCGAGTTGTAATCCCCCCACAAAATTGCCCTGATTAAAAGTAGAGGCTCCCCTTAGAATCGCTAACCCAAGGAGCCTTTAGATGAAGACCAGCAAGTTCAGTGAGACGCAGATCGTTTCGATCCTCAAGCAGCAGGACGCGGGGC
>JBGSTE010000724.1:0-5309 GCA_041736655.1 Phycisphaeraceae bacterium
CGGTGCCCGGCCGCTGCGTCGTGCGATCGGCCAGTACGTCGAGGACCCGCTGTCCGAGCAGATCCTGCGTGGCGATGCCCGCGACGGCCAGCTCATCAAGGTCACCAAGCCCGAGGACAAGGACCACCTGGTCTTCGAGTCCACGCAGGCGCCGCCCAAGCCGGCCAAGACGGGTGACTCCGATAACGACGCGGACCACAAGGCCGTGTCCAAGGCCGGCTCACCGGGCTGACGCAGGCGCACTGTTACAACCGTTATAACCCTCCAGCCCCGTCCGTCGGGGCTGTTTGTTTGGTGTTAACTCGTTGTGGAAGGCGTAAACGCCGAGCGTCTGTAAGTCGATAAAACAAGGGGGGTCAGAACGACAGGGCGGCGGCCGCATAAGCCGATCGCGTGAGCGTTGCTGGGAACTTGTGCATGTCGCTTGATCAACAGCTTGTCGAACGTGTGCTCAACTCGCCGCAGTTGCCGAGCCTGCCGGCGATCGCGCTGGACATCATCCGGCTGGTGCAGGAAGACGAGGTCAACGTCGACAAGATCGCGCAGACGATCAGCCTCGACCCCGCGCTGTCGTCAAAGATGCTCGAGACGGTCAACTCGAGTTTTTATGGGTTGCCCAAGTCGGTGGGCTCGCTGCAGCAGGCGGTCATCGTGCTCGGGCTCAACAGCGTCAAGACGCTTGCGCTGGGCTTCACGCTGGTGAGCAACCTGACCAGCGCCGGCGGGGACAACTTTGACCACATGGCGTTCTGGCGCAGGAGCCTGTTCAGCGCGACGGCCGCGAAGGAGCTGTGCGACCGACTTCACATCGTCCAGGCGGAGGAGGTCTTCATGGCCTCGCTGCTTCAGGACGTCGGGGTGCTGGCGCTGGCGCAGGTGCTTGGGCCTGAGTATGCGAAGATCATCCGGCAGACCGGTGGCGATCACGGCAAGCTCAGCGCGGCGGAGCGCGAGGCGCTGGGCGGGGATCACACCGAGATCGGCGCGGCGCTGGCCGAGTCGTGGAGCCTGCCCCCGCTACTGGTCGAGTCGATCCGTCTGCACGAGCGTCCGGATGAAGCGCCTGAAAACATGGCGTCGCTGATCAAGACGGTCAGCGCCGGAGCCTTTGCGGCAGAGCTGATTGAAAGCCCGGACGACGCGGAGCGCGTGGCTGCGTTTCATCGGGTCGCCAAGCAGTGGTTTGAGCTGGAAGAAAACGATGTCGAGCAGTTGATCCGCGCGGTCTTCAAGCAGGCCAACGAAACCCAGCGGCTGTTCAACCTGCCTGCTGGTGATCTGGGCTATCCCGACGACATCCTCTCGCGAGCCAACCGTACGCTCGAGTCGGTGAGCCTGGGTTTTGCCAAGGAAAACCACGAACTCAAGCAGGCCAACGAGGAGCTTCGACAGCACGCGAGCGTCGACCCGGTGACGGGCCTGTCCAATCGCCGTCGCTTTGACGAAAGGCTGGACGAGGCGTTCCTGACTTCGGACGCTCAATCGCCGTTGAGTGTGATCTTCATCGACCTCGACGGGTTCAAGAAGGTCAATGACACGCACGGCCATCATGCGGGCGATACGCTGCTTAAGTCCATCTCCCTTGCCATGACCGCTTCGGTGGGCGACCGAGGCGAGGTGTATCGTTACGGCGGTGACGAGTTTACGCTCATCTGCAATGGGCTTGGTCGGACGGAGGCTGCGCTGCTGGGCGAGACGCTAAGGGTCTGTATCGAGCAGGCCGCGTGTCGAGTCAGCGACGACCACGCGTTGTCCGTGTCGCTCACCGCGTCGATCGGCGTGGCGTGCTATGAAGGCTCGGTCTTCAAGCGGCCCGAGCAGCTCGTCAAGGCGGCAGATAAGGCGGCCTACGCGGCCAAGGGCGGCGGTCGCAACAGCGTCCGCGTGTTTGTGCCCCGGGTTAAGAGTGATCCGAAGGCGGCGTAGCAGCCATCGAACACGATCATGCATCCAGCAGCAGCTCCGCGATCTGCACCGCATTCAGTGCTGCGCCCTTGCGGACCTGGTCGCCGCAGACGAACAGGTCAAGGCCGTAGCCCTCGGTCTGGCTGAGGTCGCGGCGGATTCGGCCGACAAAAACATCATCAGCATGTGAGGCGTCCAGCGGCGTGGGGAAGCGGTTGTTGGCGCGGTCGTCGATCAGCGACACACCCGGCGCGTTGGCGAGCAGCTTGCGGGCCGCGTCTTCACCCAGCGGCTTCTCGAGCGTCAGGTTGATCGACTCGGCATGGGCACGCATGATCGGTACGCGGATGCATGTCGCGGTGATCGCGGTTTGTCGGTCTTCGGGCTGCTCCCAGATCTTGTGCGTCTCGTGCACCATCTTGAGCTCTTCCTGGTTGTAGCCGTTGGGCTGCATCGCCGAGTTGTGGCTAAAGAGGTTAAAGGCGTACTGCTGGGCGAAGATGTTGCAGGTCGGCGGCTTGCCATCGAGCACCTCGCGCGTCTGCTGCTCGAGTTCGGCCATCGCCGCGGCACCGGCGCCTGACGCGGCCTGGTAGGTGCTCACGACCATACGCTTGACGCCCACAGCACGCATGATCGGCGTGACAGCCATGAGCATGATGATCGTCGAGCAGTTGGGGTTGGCGATGATGCCAGACTTCTGACCTAGGCCCAGGCCGATGTTTGCTGCGGCGATTGCCTGTGGGTTGACTTCGGGGACGACCAGCGGGACGCCGGGCGTCATGCGGAAGGCGGAGGAGTTGTCGACGACGACCGCGCCCGCATCGACCGCGATGGGGCCGAATTGTTTACTGATCGATCCGCCGGCAGAGAAGAGCGCGATATCGACGCCCTTGAAGCTGGACTCGGTGAGTTCTTCGATGGTGTGGGTCTTGCCCTGATAATCGAGGGCTTTGCCCGCCGACCGGGCCGAGGCGAGCAGCCTGAGCCCGCCGATGGGGAATTGCCGCTGGTCCAGGACGCGGAGGAACTCCTGTCCCACGGCCCCGGTGACGCCGACGATCGCCACGGTGGGGTGGTCCTTGCGTGGGTTGCTCGGGCTGGCAGATGCAGGCATTTTCCGGGCGACGGTCATGTCGCGGCTCCTGTCGGGTGCGGGTCAAACGCAGCATTATAGTTGCTTGAGCCTGCGTGCGGTAGACGGAAATCTGTCGTAATTCCGGGCCTTCTTCGATGATCTGTCGTAGAGTGTTACAGGCGGGTTGCATGGTATGCACCGCCGGTCGTGAACGTCAGGCGCAACGGATCGCTGTTGATGGAGCTTAATCGCATGGCTCGACTTGCTGCCTCTGTGGTTTTGATGGTGCTGCTGGGGGTCTGCCCGGCGATCGCGCAGAACCAGAACGTCACGATCAACGAGCAGCCCACTGCCGAGCAGCGGCTGGCGGAGATCAATGAACTGCGAGCGGCCAACCGGCACGATGCGGCCGTGGAAGTCGTGCAGGAGATGATCCAGCAGTCGCGTTTCCGGTTGATCGGCGTGGGGCAGGGGCGATATACCGATGCCGAGCGCTGGTGCCGGGAAGAACTGGTCCGCGATCCGCTACTGCGAGAGGCCTACCGTCAGCGCTACACCGCCTCAGCGACACGGGCACTGGAGCAGGCGCGACTCAGCGATGATCCGATCACGACGCTGACGCAGACCTATGAGTTTTACAGCGCAACGTCGCCCGCGCTGGAGGCGGGCCTGGAGCTTGCGGGTCGATTACTTGAGCGGGGCGATGCGGCCGCAGCCGGGGCGCTGCTCGAAGAACTGATTCGACACCCCGACAAGGACACCCGGCTTGGCCGGTTGATGATGCTGCGCGGCGCGGCGGCGGTCTACCTGCAGGACCGCGAGAAACTGGAGACATCGCTTGAGCAGCTTCAAGCGCTGGGCCTGAAGGACGAGTCGGCCTGGCTGGCGCAACTGCCGACGACGCTCAACGCCGGCGCGATGCAGGCTCGGCCGGGGCTTGATGACGCCGGGCCCAAGCCCGACGAGCTGAAGCTGCCGCTGTGGGAACAGCCTTTGGCGGATGTCGACCGCTCGGCGTCGTGGGTTCGCGGGCTGGGTGTGTTGCCGGTCGTGACGCCGACGCTGGTGCTATTGAATAATGGCCGACAGGTCTACGCGCTGGACCGCGCCTCGGGCCAGCGGCTTTGGGCTTACCCCGAAGACAACGCACAGGACGTGATGCTTCCGATCCGTGGCCAGCGATGGATCGACACCCGCTCGGTAGCACGTGGCGGCGGGGCGGTGTGTGCGGTGCTTGGTGAGTGCTACGGCATCACCGAGACGCGCAACCCTTATGTGCCGACGAATCGGCTGACATGCCTGGACGAGCTCAGCGGTCAGGTCCGCTGGCAGCGGGAGGCCGGTGATGTGTATGAAGGCGAGCCGACCGAGGGCGAAGCGCGCCGGCTTGGCCGGGCCAACCTGCAATACACGCATTTTGTCGGCACGCCGATCGTCGCGCGCGGACAGGTCTTCGCGCTGCTGCGGCAGGCGAACAACCAGGGCACGCAGACGGTCTGGCTGATGGCCTTTGATCTGGCCGATGGCTCGCTCAAGTGGTTCCGCCACCTCGCACTCAGCTCGCTTTCCTACAGCGCCCAGCAGCAGAACGTTGCCCCCCAGCTGTCGCTCTATGGTGACACGCTCTACTTCACCGACGCGATCGCAACCGTCGCCGCCATCGACATCCGCACCGGCGGGTACCGCTGGCTCCGCGTGCTGCCGGTGGGCTTTGGGCAGTCCAAGCGGCTGACGATCGAAACCGATGGCACGCAGTCCGCGCCCGTTCTGACCCACGCGGGCCTGCTGGTCCCGCTGGCACTGAGCCGTGACCGGCTGGTGCTGCTGAACCCCGAAGACGGCTCGACGCTGCAGAGCTTTGAGAACCACCCGACGCTCGCCACCGCGCACTACCTCATGGACGGCGGCGACGGCGCGGTAGTCGTCGCGATCAAGTCGGTCTCGTACTGGGACGCCGCCAAGGCCGAGGTCACATGGACTTTTCCCTTGGCAGAGAACGAAAAAGCGCAGGGCCTGGGCGATGTGACGCGCCGGTTTGTTGTTGTACCCACCACCGCCCGGCTGCTCGTGCTGGACCGGCAGACCGGGCAACTGCTGGCGGAGACAGAGTCGCTCAGCGGGAACGCGGTAGCGCCCGATGGCGAGTTGCTGGCGACCAGCCCGGGCAAGCTGTATTCGTTCACGACCTGGCAGCGCTCGTATGATCGGCTGGTCGATCGTGTCAGGCTCACGCCCAACGACCCGACGGCGGGCCTGGCGCTGGCGTCGCTGGCGGTTCGGCTCGGTGGCAAAGCCGACGCGGTCATGGAGGGCGTGCGATACGCCA
>JBGSTE010000727.1:0-3809 GCA_041736655.1 Phycisphaeraceae bacterium
GAGGGTTGATTTGGTATGACTGTGGTAAATAAAGTATGACTACAACAAGCGATTAATCCGTCAAGATTGAATGAACCATTTGCCTCTATTCGGATAACGCCAGCATCAATATCTTCGGATAGCGTAAAAGTCATTTCCGCAAGAGCGGACTGCGGTATGAAAACAAACAAAAGAATATTAAATGTGGTTCGGATCATTTTTTAACTATCCCAAGGATAAATTTGTGAGTACGGGAAAATTTTAACAGCCATTGTTTACATGTCAATACACGCATGTGAAAAATTCATTAAAATTCCTGCAAAGTAAACGGCAATATCGAAGATTTTGAATTATGGATGGGCAATCACCACCAGAAGTCAGCCCCGCCAAAGTTCAGGCGCTTACTGATGTCGACACCGCTGGTCCACGAGGTCGAACCGTCGCGCAGCGTCACATGCGAGCCCAACGGCGAAAGTGGCTCGCTGCCCAGGTGATTCGCGCCGCGACGCAGCGGGTCGCTGGGCGTCGTGAAGTTGCCCACGCCCGACGGCCAGACGCGGTTGAGGTCGGTCCACAGAAAGTCGATCTGCACCGGGTCTTCAAGCCGATAGCCGAAGATCGGCTCGTCCTTGTTCAGCCCCAGCGATGGTGAACTGTAGAGCGTGTTGCTGAAGGCCTGACTGTTGACGAAGCTGCCTGCAAAGTAGAACCGGCCGAACACCATCTGGTTGCTGCCGTAGGTATAGAAATCGTCGCGGTTCCAGGCGTCGTTGGTCACGCTGTACCAGTTGCTGCGGATAGCCCCGTACTCTTCTAAATAGTCTCGGCTGCTCGTGTAGGTCCAGTAGCACTGCGGCGACAACTGCTTGGGATTGTCGCGGTTGACCCCCAGGTCCGGCAGCACGCCCTTGCTGTCCGTCGCCACCGCGATCGACGCCTGGCCCAGCGACCGCTGGTCGGCCGAGCACTGCACCTCCTGTGCCGACTGCCGAGCCCGACCCAACGCCGGCAACAGCAGGGCGATCAACAACGCGATGATCGAAATCACCACGAGTAGTTCAATAAGAGTGAACGCACGGTCTCTGGACATGATGCTCTACATCATATCAGGCAGATCACAATCGCCAAAGACCGATCCGAACGTAACAACCCCCGCAGCTCAGTATCGCTGCAGATGGCCGTAGCCAGTAGTTATGAAAGCTTAACGCCTCGGCCGCGACTTGCCCGCCGCGTCCAGGAAGAACTTCCGCGCCTCGCCGGCCAGGTAGAAGCTGCCGGTGACGACGATCAGGTCCTCACGCGACACCGCACGTGCCGCGAGCTTCAGCGCATCCGGCAGGTTGTCGGCCGTCTGCGCCATCTTGCCCGACAGGTGCGTGAACCGGCTAAGCAGCTCGCCCTCTTCCACGGCGCGCGGGTTGTTCTTGGCGTGCGTGAAGATGATCTTGTCCGCCCCGAGCGCGACCTGGTTAAGCATGCCGTCGACATCCTTATCCTGCCCGCAGCCGAACACCATGACCAGCGAGTCGTAGCTCACGTGCGCGCCCAGCGACTTGATCAAGGCGCTGATGGACGCGGCGTTGTGCGCCCCGTCGATCAAGACCCGTGGCTTATCGTGCACAAACTCCATCCGCCCCGGCAGGTCCGTCGCCGCAAGACCGACGATCAGCTTCTGCTCCTCAAAGTGAAAGCCGTGGGCCTTGAGCTTGTCCAGCACCGCCAGCGCCAGCGCACAGTTGTGCGCCTGGTGCTCGCCCTTGAGCGGCACCGCGAAGTGTTCAAACTTCGATGTCTCCGTGTTCACGCACACCCGGCAGTGCGGGCCCAGCTCCTTATTCGCTTCAAATCGATACGAAAAATCGATCTGATCGCCCGTGACCTCCAGCGTCGTGCCCACCTGGTTGGCGACCTCCGCCAGCGCCTGGCCGGCCAGGTCGTCCTGCTTGAGCGTCAGTGCCGGGACCCCGGGCTTGAAAATCCCCGCCTTTTCCCGCGCGATCTTGTCCAGCGTGTCGCCCAGGAGGTGCGTGTGGTCCAGCGAGATCGAGGTCACCGCCGTCACCAACGGCGTCACCACCGTCGTGCAGTCCAGCCGACCACCCAGACCGGTCTCCAGCACCGCGATATCCACCGCCTGGTCCGCAAAATACTTCAGCGCCGCAGCCGTCATGATCTCAAAAAACGTCGGCGGACCGGCCGTCAGCTTCGGCTCAACCTTCGCGATCTCCCGAAACAGGTCCGCACAGTCGTTGTACGAAATCATGCTCCCGTTGATCATGATTCGTTCACGCAGATCAATCAGGTGCGGCGAGGAAAAACTCCCCACCGTGTACCCGCAGCCCTGCAGCATCGACGCGATCATCGCGCACGTCGAGCCCTTGCCCTTGGTCCCCGCCACCTGCACGCACTTGAGCCCCTCCTGCGGGTCGCCCATCAGCTTGAGCAACTGCTTCATCCGCGCCAGCGAAAAGGCCTTGTCGTTGTACTTGACCAGCCGGAGGCGCTCGTTGTCGATATGGTCAAACAGCCACTTGAGCCCCGTCGTGTAGTTCGTGATTGACGAAGCAGCGGACTTGGGCTTTCGGCTGGCGGCGGCCTTACCCGGACGTGAACTGCGCTTGGTGCGGATCGTTGGCATAGAAGGGAGATCGTAGCAAGAATAACCTCGTAGGTCAAACTCAACGTCTTAAATCCATTATTCATAACGACTTACGCATCTATCCCCACATCGGGGGAGTTCCCGCAAGACCATCAGGGTGACCCTTAACACGCAACTCAAACCCCGGAGCCGGCCCTCCACGAAGCCGGGGTTTGGGCTGGAAACCGGTCTTTGACTTGGAGTGGCTCAAGCTTTGGTGGGCGCTACGGCCTCGAGCAGGTGTTCGAGGACTTCGTCCAGGGAGCCATGCAGGACCTGCATCCGCCCGGCGAGGGCGAGGGTGGCCAGGCCGTGCAGGGCGATCCAGTATCGACCCGCGGCTTTGCGGGTCTGGGTCTCCAGTTGCTGGTCGGTGAGTCCCGCAGCGGCCAGGCGCTGGCGGACGACCTCGTGCAGGCTGGCGAATCCGCCGTGCATGATCTGGTCGAACTGTTCGTCGTCGGGGTCCACCGGCGTGGCGAACATGAGGTGGTAGAGGTTGGGGTTGTTGATGGCGAACTGCACGTAGGTGCGGGCGCCGGGCATCCAGTCGTGTTCGTGCCGGCGGGCTTCGCAGGCGGATGAGCAGGACTGGTGGATGATGTCAAAGCCGCGGGCGATGATTCGCCGGTGCAGGTCTTCCAGGCCGTCGACGTAGGTGTAGAGCGTCATCGCGCCCACGCCCAGTGCCGCAGCGATGCGTCGCATGGTGACGGCGTCCTGGCCGTCGTCCTCGAGCATGTGGAAGGCGACCTCGACGATCAGGTCGCGTCGGCCGTCGCGGTCCAGCAGTTTCCACCGGCGGGCGAGGGTGCTGGTTCTGGGCTTGGAGCTTGCGGGCTGGGTCATGGTGTGCGGGCTAAAATGGTCGGTACACGTAGTATGGGCTTGACCTGCCGGGTCACGGTTCGTACAGTGTACCAAACGCAGCCGTACGGCGTACGGGATTCTGCATTTTTGCGTTTGAATCGTACATGGAATCGGATATGGCTGGTCAGACAAACCTCGTGAAACGATCGTCGGTCTCCTTGAATTGGCTCTGGGGCACGCTCGGGGCCCTGGCGCTGGCGCTCCTGGTGGGCGTGGCGGTGTATTTCGTGCTGGATTGGCGGCACAACCGGTCGGTCGACGCGATCGTAGAGGAGCGGCTGGCTCAGCAGACGGCAGCGATGCAGCAGGCACCGCAAGGCCC
>JBGSTE010000078.1:0-3604 GCA_041736655.1 Phycisphaeraceae bacterium
GGCCTCGCTACGCTCACCCAACGCCACGGCCTCGGATAGCATGCCAACTTCATCCGAAGCGGGCGAATGCAACATACAAGTTGACCGGCTGCGCCCGTGATGGTTTATAATCCCGGCTCAGAGCCCTCTCCCGCGGGCGGCCGGCAACTGAGCCTTTTTCGTTAGGTGCCAGCCATGGGTGCAGATGCGCTCGATCATGTGATGCTGATCGAAGATGAATTTGGCATCTCGATCCCAGATTCAGATGCCGCCGATATGTGGACGGTTGGCGAATGGGAGCGATACCTCTGCTCCCGTTGCCCCGACATTGAACCGGCGATGATCCGTGAACGGCATCGCAAGATTCTTGTTCGGATGTCAGTTATTTCCCCTTCGCAGGCTGCAGACATCCGACCCGAGCATCATCTGATTCATGACCTTAATTTCGAGTGATCCGGCACCTAACCAGTGGCTTGCAGCAGCGGGTGGCCGGGGTCGAGTCCGCGAGCGCCTGGAACGATTCGCCAGACATGAGTCATAGACAGTACGTTCCATGTGAGGGTGTTAGCCGGCCCGCTTGCCGGGCCGAGCGGGCGCTCGCGATCGGCGGGGCAAGCCCGCCGGCTAACGGTCTGTACGTCCCATCATCTCGCGCAGCGCTGCTCCGGGGTCGGGTTGTTTCATGAGGTGTTCGCCCACCAGCACGCGGTGGATGTTGTGCTTGGCGAGGTAGGCGATGTCGTCGGGGGTGCGGATGCCCGACTCGCTGACGAGGATGGACTTGTCGGGCACTTCGCTCAGCAGGCTGACGGTGTGGGACAGGTCCGTGGTCATGGTCTTGAGGTTGCGGTTGTTGATGCCCAGGAGCGTGTAGCCGGGCTTGGGGAAGGTTAGGTGACGCTTGACTTGTACGAGCGATTCGAGGTCGTGGACCTCCAGCAGCGTCGAGAGTTTCAGTTCGGTGGCGAGGATCAAGAGGTCCATCAGCATCGGCTCGGTCAGACACTCGGCGATCAGCAGGATCGCGTCAGCCCCGGCGGCGCGGGCCTCGTACACCTGGTACGGGTCGATGATGAAGTCCTTGCGCAAGACCGGCACGGCCACGGCTGCTTTGATCTGCGTCAGATACGTCAGCGAACCCTGAAAATAGTGCTCGTCGGTGAGGCAGGAGATCGCGGCGGCGCCGGCGGCTTCGTAGGCTTTGGCGATGGCGACGGGGTCAAAGTCCTTGCGGATGAGCCCGGCGGAGGGGCTGGCGCGCTTGACCTCGGCGATGACGCGGAGGGTCTGGGCTGGGCGGGTGAGCGCGGAGTAAAAGTTGCGGGGTTCAGGCGTATCCAGCGCCCGGCTGCGGAGCTCGGCGAGGGAAATAGCGGCAGAGGCGGCGGCGACTTCGGACCGCTTGTGCTCGACGATCTGGGCCAAGATATCAGACAAAACAAGGGGCTCCGGGTTGCGGCGGACATGAAACAGGCCAAGTTTATCCGCATTTGGGCTGGCGGATGGACCGGGGCGGTTCGCAATCGCGGGTCAGGGCATCGATGATAGGCCGGTGAAGATGTCGTTATCCCGGTTCGCAATCGGGCGGGAGGCGGTTTAAGATGGGTTGATCCCGCCTGCCCTGATACGAACCACGGGATATGCTGCTTGACACGACTGGGACTTCTATCAGACTCACACGGACGGGCCGGGACGACCGGGGAGGCGGTGCAACAACTGCTGGACCACGGGGCGGACGTTCTCATTCATTTGGGCGATGTCGGCACGGTGCAGGTGCTCGATGCGCTGGCGGTGCACCACCCGACCGCTGGGGGGCAGATGCCGGCCCATGTGGTGTTTGGCAATACGGACTGGGACCACCAGGCGCTGAGGCGATATGCGCTGGACCTGGGGATCGCGGTGCATGAGCCGGCGGGGTTGATTGAGGTTGATGGCATGACGGTCGGCTTCACGCACGGGCATCAGCCGATGGTGATGCAGGGCCTGCTGGATGAGGCGGTCACCTATTTGTTGCATGGGCATACACACCAGCCCTGCGATCTGATGCGGGGTCAAACGCGGGTGATCAACCCGGGGGCGCTCTTCCGGGCCCGTCGGCATACGGCGGCGATTCTGACCCCGCAGACAGGCAAACTGGAACTGATCGAGATCGCCAGCGTACTGCATGAAGGTTGATAAAATAGGTGGACTACTCAGGTCTACTGAGTTGGTCTCACAAGGAACGCGGTTTCGAATGTCGATCAGGCCCAATGAAGTCAAGCTGGACGATGTGGTCGTCCGCTCGTACACGGAGGCTGACCATGAAGCGGTCACCCGGCTGTACAACGAGGGTCTGTTGGCTGGGCAGATTGCGCCCAACGACTCGGGGGCGGATATGGATTATGTCCGCGAGGCGTATTTTGACAGCGAAAGGCACCACTTCTGGGTCGCCGAGTCTGCTGGGCGCTGCGTGGGGATGATCGGGGTCGCCAGCGACGAGAACCACACCGCGGAGATCCGCCGGCTGCGCGTGGATAAGCAGTACCAGGGCACGGGCATCGCCAATCGGCTGTTGGAGACGGCGATCAGCCATTGCAAACGGCACGGGTACTTGAAGATTCTTCTCGATACGCGATTTGAGAAGGACGAGGCGGTGGGCCTGTTTGACCGCGTGGGTTTTCAGCACACCCGCACGCGGCCGACGCCGGGCAAGGAGACGCTGGAGTTTTACCTGGATTTGTACCGCAACAAGGACGAGGAACAGGCGGCCGGCTCGTAAGGGCCGGGGCACTGTGACCCGGTTGTATCGGGATCAGATTCGTTTACGCAATTCAAAGCCGGCGATGATGAACATCAGGACGCCTGCCCCGATCAGGACGGAGGCGGCAGCACCGGGCCCGATGTTTTCAAACGTAAAGTTGACGATCGAACTGAAGATGTTTCGTTTACGGTTGGAGGTCGTCGGGTCGTAGTCCAGCAGCAGCGTCGCCAGGCCCAGGCCAAAGGTGATGACGCCGATTGCGATGGTGTAAAGCGGGCGGTTGCTTGCTTCTTCGCCATCGGGCTTGATCGATGACAAGGCCTTGGAGATCGCTGAGTCCTGCTTGGTTTTGAATTGCTTGCCGTTGTCGAAGTTGTAGCCGCAGTGGATGCAGAGGACCGCGTCTTGCTTGACGCTTGCGGTGCAGGAGGGGCAGGGCTTTCCGTCTTTGATTTGGGGGATGCCGCCGCGCGGGCCGTTGCGGCCGGACATCTCGACCGTTTGCACGGCTGCGCTCTGTTCCATCGCGGCCAAGTCAGCCAGCGAGATGCCACTGGCGCTGTTGCTGGAAGAGGACTGGCTGGAGTTTGCGGTCACCGGGCTGCCGGTCGCGGCGCGCTGGGGCTTGGCCAAGGGCACACGTATGGGCTCCTGACAGCCCGAGCAGCGGACCTTCTTACCGGCATACTCCGGGCGGACGCCCATCTTCTTGCCGCACTTGGTGCACTGAAACTTGACATGATCAGCCATGGTCGCCGACTCCTTGAACGGGAGATTCTTCTAGAGGTTGTGTCATCTCCCGCTGAGCCCCTGACCATCGGGCGATGGAGGCGACAGTGTACCAGCCGCGGGCAAAATCCCAAGGGGCAGATGCGGTCGATCAAG
>JBGSTE010000104.1:0-1670 GCA_041736655.1 Phycisphaeraceae bacterium
AGCCGGTGAACCATCAGGTTGATCATGGCCAGATAGATCATCGTCTCACTGCTTCTCGGATCGCTTTCGTAGTCTTTGCTCAACCGCCGGTACTTGCCCAGCCAACTGAACGTGCGCTCGACGATCCAGCGCTTGGGCAAGACCTTAAAGCCCTTGATCGTGTCGCTTCGTTTGATGATCTTGATGACCCGCCCGTAGATGAGTTTGGCCTCCTCGACAAACGCCCCGGCGTACCCGCCATCGGCCCAGATCAGCTTCAACCGATGGAACAACCCGACGATCTTCAGCAGCACCTCATCCCCGCCGTCGCGGTCCTGCACGTCGGCGCCGTGTACCACCACCGCGAGGATCAGGCCCAAAGTATCAACGATCAGATGACGCTTTCTGCCAAGGGTTTTCTTGCCCGCGTCGTAGCCGTGAGCGCCCCCTTTTTTGGTGCATCGGTCTTCACCGTTTGCGAGTCGATGATCGCTGCGGAGGGCGTGGGCTTCTTGCCCGCCTTGCGGCGGACCCTCTCGCGGAGCTTGTCGTGGATCAACTGCCACGAGCCGTCGAGCCGGAACCGGCGGTAGTAGTAATGCACCGTGCCCCAGGGCGGGAACTCGTGTGGCAGCATCCGCCAGGAGCAGCCGGTGCGGTTGAGGTAGAGGATGGCGTTGATCACTTCACGCATCTGGACCTTGCGATGGCGGCCGCCGGGCTCAGCGGGCGGGATCAAGCGCTCGATGATCGACCACTGCTCATCGGTCAGGTCCGACGGGTAAGACGTCCGTGTCATACCAGCATAATCGGCTTAAACAGGGCTTCTCACACACTTTCTAAGCGTTGCTTATATCCTGCGATCGGCTTATCTGATGCGACAAAATCGTTATCCCAACGCTTGTGGTGTCTGGATATCCCTGTAGAATCCTGTGATAGACAGACTTGGGGTCTGTCTAACGCAACAAATCCGCGGATAGACTGATCCGCCCAATCAACTGTTATGGTGCCTCCAGAAACTCCAGTTCGACGCGAAATTACGAAGTGCAGTTTCTGCCTACGTTCAAGCCGTGAAACGGGACCGCATGTCGAAGGACCTCGACGTCTTCTCTCGGGGCATCTTTATATTTGCTACCCCTGCACCAAGCAGAGCATCGCGATCTTTAACGAGTGGTTCACCGATAATGAAGACGGGCGGATTCATGCGGGATGGGAACCGAACTCCGAAGAAAAGTAGCACCATAACCACCGGCTGCAGCGGCTGTGTATAAAGTCAAGCGGTTTGGAGTGATTTTTCGGTTCGTCTTTCGTTGTTGTTTTGGCATTGGGCGTACTCCGGGTTCCAGGGTTTTGCGTCGCGGACCATCGTGTTGAGCATCGTCAGCAGCTTGCGCATGCAGGCGGTCATCACGACCTTGAACGGCTTGCCCGCGGCGCTCAGGCGTTTGGCGAAGGCCTTGATGATGGGGTTGTAGCTGCGGGCGGTCAGCGCGGCCATGTACAGCACCTTGCGTACGCTGGCTCTGCCGCCGGTGATGTGGCGTTGGCCACGCTGCTTGCCGCTGTCGCGGTTCATGGGGGCGACGCCGACGAGCGCGGCGATCTGCTGACGGTTGAGCTGGCCCAACTCGGGCAGCTCGGCGATGAGCGTCGCGGCGGTGGCATCACCCACCCCCGGAATACTCTTGAGC
>JBGSTE010000106.1:0-5312 GCA_041736655.1 Phycisphaeraceae bacterium
GCCGGCGCTGGTCGTGCTCGACTACGAGGCCGCGCTCAAACACGCCGACAAACTCGCCGACCCCCAGGCCGACGCCGCGCGGCGTGGACTTGTACTGGCTTACCTCGCCGACCGCCGGGTCGATGATGCGCTCGTCACCGCCTCGGCCGTGCTCAAGCCCGCGGGAAAACTCATCGACGACGCGAACAAGGACCCGCTGCTCGAATCCATCATCACCGCCGCCAGGCAGGCCTTCGAACAGGGCCGAAAAGACAACGCCGGCAAGCTGATCGACGGCCTCCGCACGCTCATGGACCAGTCGCTCACAACCGACCAAGACGCCCAGCTCAAAGCCATCAAAGCCGACATCGACCGCAGCACACCCCCCGTGCCGCCCGTTGAACCCGTCGCGCCGGCTCAATAATCGTCCCCAAAAAACCACTGAATAGCCGGCGGCCTACGGACGCCGGACAAGAGAAATTCGACGTATAGTTCGGATGCTCTCCCCTCGCATCCTGCGTTCGCATGCCGCCTGCGATCTTTGCATGGATGTCTCCGTAATCGCCCGGCTTTTCAAGCTATACTTCACAATCCTTAACCGACAAACCCCAACCCCTAATCCCCAACCCCCACATGACACTCATCACCGGCAAAGCCTTCGTCCTTGGCGACGACATCGACACCGACCAGATCATCCCCGCGATCTACCTGTCCTACGACCCGTCCAACGCAGAGGAACGCAAGTACTTCGGCATGTACGCCTGCGTCGGCGTCCCCGAGGCCAAGTGCGGACTGCCCAAGGGACACATGAAGTTCGTCCCCGAAGGTCAGTACAAGTGTGACTACACCTTCATCGTCGGCGGCAAGAACTTCGGCTGTGGCTCCTCGCGTGAACACGCCCCCCTCGCCCTGGCCGAGGCCGGCGCCCAGGTCGTCATCGCCGAGTTTTACGCCCGCATCTTCTACCGCAACTGCGTCAACGGCGGCTACCTCCTCCCGGCCGAGTGCGACACCCGCCTGATCGAAGGCGAAGTCTCCACCGACGACATCCTCGAACTGGACATCGACAACAGCAAACTCACCAACAAGACCACCGGCAAGGTCTACAAACTCAACCCCCTGGGCGACGTCAAACCCATCATCGACGCCGGTGGCGTGTTCGGGTACGCACGGCAGCACGGTATGATCGCGAAGTGATCGGTAGGACAGGCATTCCTGCCTGTCAATCGGCGCAGCCGAATACAACATCACCATAACGCCCCGCGATACACAAACGCATAATCCCGTAGCGATGTAATAATCCCGGCCCGCACAGGATTTTCCCAGATGTAATTCTGCTTTTCGACCGCCTCCGCCTCATCTCTGATGATCCGGTCATACGACTCGCCAAGCCAGATCGGGCCTTTTGTGTTCCTGGATTGATTGATCAGATTGGCCGTGACACCTTTAATGCCTTTCATCATTCTCGATAACGCGACACCTTGATTGGGTCGGGCCAGCAGATGCACGTGATCGGGCATGACAACCAGAGCGAATAATCGGTAGAACGTGCGATCACCTCCCATGATGTGATCGAAGACGAGTTTCCTTTCGGCTTGCGTCATCTCGCCTGATTTGAGCCGGAATGTGATGAAATAGGTGCCGCCTTGGAGTTCCCAGTGCGGCAGGTGGCGTTTTGTGCGTTGGAGTTCAGGCTCGGGCATCCTGTGAATTTACGAAAGCGAAGTGACATCTGTATGTCACTCCGTCTCGATTTATCGAAATGAATCAGGCCTGCGGCCTGTGACAGGCAGGAATGCCTGTCCTACCAATCAGAGTGAAGTACCCGGGCGGGATTCGAACCCGCAAGACTGTTTCCAGCCAGCCATATCCATAGGGGAAATCCTGCTGCGTTTGCCAATTCTGCTACCGGGTAACCATTGAGTATTTTATTCCAAATCCTTCGCCTCCGTCAATTCCGTAATCGGCGTCAACTCCAGCTTCCGGAACTCCACCTCCGCGCCCTCGGCCTGCAGCGCGATCTGGCCTTCCTTTGCCGTCGCGTCAAAGCCGTCGTTCACGAGATCGCCGTTGACCCAGACGCGGACTTTGTCGCCCAGGGTCTCGATGATCATCGTGTTCCATTCACCCAGCGGTTTCTCGCTTCCATCGGTGAGGTTGCGAATGTGGCGGGACTGGCCGCGCTTGCCGCCGTAGTTTTCGGGCGGACCGTTGCGACGTTTTTCCATGTCGGGTACCGCGATGTTCTCGTGGATGCACCAGAAGTCGCCGGCCTGTCCGGACTGCATCTGCACCTCGATCGATTGCGGGAACATGTCCGACAGCGCCCGTGGCGTTGACGCGTGTACGAGGACGCCGCAGTTGCCGGGCTTATCCGCGAAGCGATACTCCACTTGCAGGCGGTAGTCTTTAAACGACTTGTCGGTGATCAGGTGTCCCAGCGGCCGGCCCATGCTCACCAGGTTGCCGTCGCGAACGATGAAGCTCGGCTTGAGGTCCGGGTTTTTATCCGCCTCGGGGATGTCCGCGTGCCAGCCGGTGAGCGTCTTGCCATCAAAGAGCGAGATCGTCTTGGGCTGGGCATCGGGCAGGTCCTTCGCCGCCGTCAACTCCTTGATCGGTGTCATCTCCAGCTTGCGGAACTCCACCTCCGCGCCCTCAGCCTGCAGGGCGATCTGGCCTTCTTTCGCGGTGGCGTCAAATCCGTCGTTCACGAGGTCGCCGTTGACCCACACGCGGACCTTGTCGCCGAGCGTCTCGATGATCATCGTGTTCCACTCGCCCAGCGGTTTTTCGCTGCCGTCGGTGAGGTTCTTGATATGGCGGTTCTGGTGCTGTTCGCCGCCCCAGGTCTCGGGTTTGCCGCTGCGGCGCGTGGCCATGTCGGGCACGGCGATGTTTTCGTGGATGCACCAGAAGTCGCCGGCCTGCTTGTGCTGGAGCTGGACCTCGATCGACGCGGGGAACATGTCGTACAGCACGCGCGGCCGCTTGCCGTCGGTATGCACCAGCACCACGCAGTTGCCCTGCTTACCGGCGAAGCGGTACTCCACGACCAGGCGGTAGTCCTTGAACTTGTCCATGGTGATCAGGTGGCCCAGCGGCCGGCCCTTGCTGACGAGATTGCCGTCGCGGACGATGAAACTCGGCTCGATGTCTTTGCCCTCGGCTTTGGCTTTGTCGGCATCGGGCACGTCGGCGTACCAGCCCTCGAGGTCCTTGCCGTTAAAGAGCGAGATCGTTTTCGTTTCATCCGCACAGGTCTCACATTCGGCTGCGGCGCAGCAGGCAGAAGCGGACTTGCAGCCGAGCAGGGCGAGGGTGAACAGGCCGATGAGCAGGGCGGTGAATTTCAGCATGGGTCGGTCCTTGTGTGGCGGGCTTGAAGGGTTGAGTATACCGCCAATCCGCGGGCATTCGCGGCATGAAAATAGCTTCGAGGCTGCGCCTGGCCGGTCGCGCGTGATAAGCTGGATGCGATTCACCGGCGAGGCGTAGCCTCGCGGCGATATTGAGCGTCGTTGAATGGATTATCTCTATTGAGGATGCCCGCCATGCCGATCCGCCTGCTGCTTGTGCCTCTCTTCGCGTTGGTTTTTGCTGTGCGATCGGCTTGGTCCCAGCCTGATCCCGGTTCCAGGCCCGATGTCCTCTTGATCTGCATCGACGACCTGAACGACTGGGTCGGCTGCCTGGGCGGCCACCCGCAGGCGATCACGCCGAACATCGACAGGCTGGCCAAGCGCGGCGTGCTCTTCACCAACGCGCACTGCCAGTCGCCGGTGTGTCTGTCCTCGCGCGCGAGTTTTATGAGTGGCAAGCTGCCGTCATCGACGGGGGTGTACCTGCTCGGGCCGGGGCTGCGCGAGTCGCCGGCGCTGAAGGATGTGAAGATGCTGCCGCAGTGGTTTGCCGAGCACGGCTACGAGACGACCGGCACGGGCAAGATCTATCACGGCGGGGGCAACCAGGAAACGTTTCAGTCCTACGGCCCGACCGGCGGCGCAGGACCGACGCTCAAGGGCGAAGACAAGATCAACTACAAGCAGGGCCACCCGCTCTGGGACTGGGGCGCGTATCCCGCAAAAGACGAGCAGATGCCCGACTACCAATGCGCGGCTTGGGCGGTCGAACAGTTCAAGAAAAAGCGTGACAAGCCGCTGTTTATCGCGGTGGGTTTCAACCGCCCGCACGTGCCGATGTACGCGCCGCAGAAGTGGTTTGATATGCAGGTACCGGTGGATGAGATCATCCTGCCGGAGGTTTTGGAGAATGATCGCGACGACCTGCCCGACTATGGCAAGCGATTGACGGCCGGTTTCCCCGCGCCGCGCCACGACTGGATGGTGCAGAACAACCAATGGAAAAAAGCGGTCCAGGCGTATCTTGCGTGCATCACGTTCGTTGATGCACAGGTCGGCAAGGTGCTCGATGCGCTGGACGAAAGCGGCAGGGCGGACAGCACGATCGTGATCCTGCTGTCGGACCATGGCTTCCACATGGGCGAGAAGCAGCGCTGGGCTAAGCGTTCGCTGTGGGAAGAGTCGACGAAGGTGCCGCTGATCATCGCAGGCCCGGGCATCGCGCCTAACCGCCAGTGCGCCCAGCCGGCCGGCCTGATCGACCTGTACCCGACGCTTGTGGAAATGTGCGGGCTCAAGCAACCCGCTCACGAACTCGAAGGTGTTTCGCTTGTGCCACAGCTTGCAGATGTCAACGCCGCGCACCCGCCGGTGGTGACGACGTGGTGGGAAGGCAACCACACGGTGCGCAGCGATCGCTACCGCTACATCCGCTACGCGGATGGATCGGAAGAGTTGTACGACCACAACACCGACCCCAACGAGTGGCACAACCTCGCGCAGGCGGAGCGTCAGCAACTGCTGATCGCGGAGCTGCGCCAGGCGCTGCCGAAGGTTGATCACCCGGCACTACCAAGCAATACGGCCCTGGGCGTTTCCGACGAGGACCGCACTTTTTTCAAAGTCAACAACTGATCTGTTACTTGCAGATGTAGTAGTTGTTGATGATGTCGTGGTCCAGCCGCTGAACGTCGACCTCCTTGAAGCCCGCCTCCCCGAGCATCTGCACCGCTAACTCCTCACCCCAGACGGTGCCCAGGCCTTCGCCGCCCTGCGCGAGTGACACGGTCATGCAGTGCATCGTCGAGATCGTGTAGACGCACGGGCCCCGCGGGTGGTCCAGGTTTTTCTCGACATAACTGCTGGCGCTGATGTCCTGCATCAGGAAGGTCCCGCCTAAGCGCAGTGCGCTGCGGACGTTGTCCAGCACCCGTGCCGGGTCTTTCTGGTCGTGGATGACATCGAAGGCCA
>JBGSTE010000110.1:0-2838 GCA_041736655.1 Phycisphaeraceae bacterium
GCCCCGCGAGTCTTCTGTAGCACCCGGCTCGGCAGGAGCCTCGCCCTCCCGAAACGTTTGACCCTACAATCAACCCCTGACGCCCCTTGGCAACCCGGAGGCCCGACAATGCCCGTATTCACCCTCTTCTTCGGCATCGCCCTGATGGTCGTAGGCATCGGCACCTACGCCGCCTCGGAAGCCAAGCCCTCGGCCCTGCTCCTGCCCATCATCTTTGGCCTCATCGCGCTGGGCCTGGGCGTGGCCTCGATGATCAAAAAAGACCTCAAGATGCACCTCATGCACGGCGCGGTCCTGATCGCCACGCTCGGCGTGTTGATCCCCGTCGTGCAACTGGTCCTGCGTGTCCTGGAGATGTGGCAGAAAGAGCGCGACCAAGCCCTGACGCTCATGGCTGTGCTCCTGACGGTCGTCTTCAGCGGGGCTTATGTCTACGCCGCGGTCCAATCCTTCCGCGCAGCCCGCAGAAACCGCAAAGTCGGCACGGCGAATACCAAGGAATCCATGCCCAAGCCCGCCGACTCGACCCCCACGCCCTGATGAGGGCATAATGGAAGATCGGACGTGTGGAGAGCGCGGCCGATCACGGAGAAAAGACTTGTCGTATTTCAAGCCCCTGCACTGCCGACAGGACGCCTTCACCGCGCTGCGTGATCAGTTGCCCCAACTGAACACGACCGACGGCCTGGTCCGCGCGGCGGTGGCGATCTCCATGCACGAATTGGGCGATGCCGACCTCATTGAAGTGGAGTCCTCGCTCGATGACCTGGCCCGGCAGGTCCGCGAGCGCGTCGTGGGCGACGACCCGCGGGCGCTGGTGGCCCACGCCCACCACGTGCTCTTTGAAGAGGCCCGCTTCCGCGGCAACCTCGGCGACTACGACAACCCCGTCAACAGCTACCTGCCCCGCGTGCTGCGGACCAGGCTGGGACTGCCCATCACGCTGACGTTGATTTATAAGGCGGTGCTCGAACGCGTCGGCGTGCCGGCGGTGGGCATCAACGCGCCCGGGCATTTTTTGGCTGGTGTTCCTGCGGTGGCGGTCGGTGCGCTCAGCTCGCCCAACAAGCTCGCGTTCATCGACGCCTTCGCGGCCGGGCGGTTACTTAGCCGGGAAGAAGCGCTGCAGCGGGTGATCAATACCGCCGGCGGGGACCTGTTGCTGGATGAAAACGCCGACCTCCTGCCGGTGGCGACGCACAAGCACTGGCTGCTCCGCATGATCCGCAACCTGCACATGGGCTTTGAGCGCCGGGGCCAGTTCGACGACGTCAACGCCATGGCCGAGCTGTCGCAACTGGTCCAGGAAGAAGCCTGAACGTGTGCGAAAAGGTGGGGCGTGAACGAAAAGGTGGGGCGGGCATCCTGCCCGCCGTCACGACGAAGTTGTGAAATGCGCTATGTTTGGGCTGCGCCCCAATGGCGGGCTGGAAGCCCGCCCCACCGTTTGTAGATCCTCACTGTTTGTAGATATTGCAAGACAAAAAAAGCCCGCGGGACTGGGGTTGAGTCACCGCGGACCTGAGGGGGTGGGCGTTGTTTGGAATCTGGGTCGAGCGCTGGGTCTTGCGTCGTCTCTTCTTGAACCGCGTCTATCTGAATGCTATTCCTGCTGGCTAAAATATCCAGCCTCGGCCCATTATTTTTCTTGCACACACCATCAGGATTTTGCCATGCCAATTCAACGCGTCGCGCTCGTGGGCCACTGCGGGTTCGACTCTTCCTCGCTCACCCGGCTTGCCCAGCAACTGGCCCCCAACGCCCAGGTCCTGCGCATCAATGACCAACAATCGCTCGACCAGATCGCCAGCCAAGTCGCCAGTCAGGACACGCTGCTGCTGGTCAACCGCGTGCTGGACGGGCACTTTACGGCCGGCGAATCGGGCATCGACCTGATCCGATCGCTGGCCCAGCGCGAGCATGTGTCGCCGATGATGCTGGTGAGTAACTACGCCGACGCGCAGGAGCAGGCGGTGCAGGCCGGGGCCCTGCCGGGCTTTGGCAAGTCAGACATGAACAGCCCGCAGACAGTCGATCGCCTGCGAAAGGTGATAGAGGGTTGAGGCGAGGCTCCTGCAGAATCAACTACTCGTACAAGTTCATAAGAGCGCCTAAGAAAATGGGGGACAGACATTCCTGTCTGTCATTCGGCGCAGCCGAATCCAAGACCTCTCAGGCCTGCGGCCTGACGACAGGCAAGAATGCCTGTCCCCCTGACCCTTGAGTTAGGAATCAAAACTTGAGGCATCAACAATCACCCCGCAGACTCGATGGCGTTGACCTTATCGAGCCGCCGCTGGTGTCGCGTTTCGCCGGTGAAGTGTGCGCCGAGAAAAGAGCGGACCAGCACGTCGGCCACCGACCCGCCGATGATGCGTGAACCTAAGCACAGCACGTTCATGTCGTCGTGCTCCACGCCCTGGGCCGCAGAGTACGCGTCGTGACAGACGCCGGCCCGCACGCCCTTCATCTTGTTGGCGGCGATCGATGCGCCCACGCCCGAGCCACACAGCAGGATGCCGCGCTGGGCCTGGCCGTGCTGGATCGCCTGGCCGATGTAGCGGGCAAAGTCCGGGTAGTCGTCGTCCTTGTCGTACTGGTGGGCGCCCAGATCAAGCATCTCGTGGCCAAGCGACGTGACCAGCCGGGCGATCTCTTCCTTCAACGGCAAACCCGCATGATCCGCAGCCAAAGCAACCTTCATCGCATCAATCTCCAAGGGCGTGAACAAGCATTATGACGCAAAACGAATTGTCTTACCGAACAACGCGATGACGGGAGGGCGAGGCTCCTGCCGAGCCGCGCGCCACAGTTGATTCGCGGCTCGGCAGGAGCCTC
>JBGSTE010000139.1:0-10672 GCA_041736655.1 Phycisphaeraceae bacterium
GCCCAGGCCGTCGTCGGTACCACCGGCTCGATCGTCGTCGGCCCGGGCACCGGCGACCTGGGCAAGGCCCGGCCCAACACCTTTCAAGCCCCCCTTCGCATCAGCCACGACAAGCAAGGCTTCATCATCACCGAGGCCAACGGCAGCAGAGTCCGCTGGGCCCTGCCGACACTCTCCATCACCGCCAACGCCGGCCGAGTCGCGCTCGACAACCACCCCTACCCCGGCCACTTCGAGCTTGTCGCCAAACGCACCACCGCCGGCCAGTACGAAGGCAGCTTCGACGTGGTCAACCGCGTGGACATGGAGTCGTACCTGCCGGGCGTGATCAGTAAGGAGCTGTATGCGAGTTGGGACGAGAAGGCCTACCGCGCCCAGGCCGTGGCCGCACGCAGCTACGCGCTCTGGGAGATGAACCTGCCGATCCGAAAGCAGAGCCACTACGACCTCGAAGCCAGTCAGGCCAGCCAGGCGTACGTCGGCGACCAGGCGAGCGACAAGGCGCGTCGTGCGGTGGCCGATACCGCAGGGCAGGTGCTGGTGTTTGAGGGTCGTGTCTTGCCCGCGTTTTACTCGAGTAGTTCCGGCGGCACGGGTCAGGACGCCGTGGCCGCCTGGCCGGAGAAGGTCGACGACCTGGCCCCTTTACGCGGCAAAAGCCACGGAACCTGGGGCAGCCAGTCGCCGCGTTACCGCTGGGGCCCGATCCAGCGTGATCGCCAGTCGCTCAGTAAGCGTATCGCCGCGTGGGGTGTCGCCAACAAGAACCCGGTGGCCGCGATGGGATTGGTTGCGAAGGTCGAGATCAGCGCGAGTAACGCCGTGGGCCGGCCAACGCAGATGAAACTGACCGACGACGCCGGCCGCGTCTACATCCTCAAGTGCGAAGACCTGCGTGTCGCCAGCAACTTCCGCACCTCGGGTTTGCCGGCCGTCGACTCAAACAACCTCGTCTACTCCAGCCACGCCGAGTACCGCATCGCCGGCAACACCGTGTCCATCACCGGCCGGGGCTTCGGCCACGGCGTAGGCATGTGCCAGTTCGGCGCGCAACACATGGCCAGCCAGGGCCAGGACCACCGCGCGATCCTCGGGTTTTATTTTCCGGGGGCGGTGGTGCAGAAGGTGTATTGAGGCTTGTCGGGAGGGCGAGGCTCCTGCCGAGCCACGCATTGCAGAAAGTTCGCGGCTCGGCAGGAGCCTCGCCCTCCCGCGCAATTCAACGATCCAAATCCTTCTCCAGGTGCGCCGTATCCAACCTCGGCCCCGGCATCGCCGGTCTGATCTGGCTCTTCCACTTCTTGGGGTCGAAGTAGTTGTAGATAATGTTGACCGCCTCGTCGACGTCGTCGGTGATCTTGAAAAGGTCCATGTCTTCGGGGCTGATCGTGTGGAAGCCCTCGTCGAGTGTTTCTCGGCACCAGTTAAGCAGGCCGGTCCAGAACTCGGTGCCGATGAGGACCACCGGGAAGGGGTTGATCTTCATCGTTTGCATGAGGGTGATGGTTTCGAAGAATTCGTCGAGGGTGCCGAACCCGCCGGGGAAGATGATGAAGCCGCAGGCGTACTTGACGAACATGACCTTGCGGACGAAGAAGTATTTGAAGTCGAGCTTGTGGGTCTGGTAGGGGTTGGGGACCTGCTCGAAGGGCAGGTCGATGTTCAGGCCGATGGAGTGCCCTCCGCAGTCGTGGGCACCTTTGTTGGCGGCCTCCATGATGCCAGGGCCCCCGCCGGTGATGACGGCGAATTTCTTAGCGCAGATTTTCTTGCCGCAGTCCACGGCCATCTCGTAGTACTTGTCGCCGGGCTTGGTGCGGGCCGAGCCGAAGACGGTGACGCCCACGCCGATCTGCGAGAGCACGTCAAAGCCTTCGACGAATTCCGAGAGGATGCGGAAGAGCCGCCAGGTCTCACGGGACAGGGCGATCTCGCGGGCGATACCTTGTGCTTCATTGTCCATGGTGGGCAAGTGTAACGGCTAAAAGCGGCGCGGGGCGAGCGGGCGGGGATACCGGGAAGAGATGAATGAAAGAAGCCCACGCCGTGACGGCGTGGGCTTCGGGGTGTTGCGTTTGGATGCGGGTTTCAGGCCGCGGCCTTGTGTTTCGCTTCGAGGGCTTTGCCGGCCTTCTCGACGATGGTGTCGAAGGTCTGCGGGTCGTGGATGGCGATTTCGCTGAGCATCTTGCGGTTAAGCGCGATGCCGGCGAGCTTCAGGCCGTTGATGAACCGGCTGTACTGCATGCCGCGCTGGGTGACGGCTGCGGAGATGCGGGTGATCCAGAGCGAGCGGTAGTCGCGCTTGACCAGTCGGCGGTCCTTGTAGGCGTAGACGCCGGCGCGGATGACCGCGTGCTTGACCTTGCGCCACTGGTTTCGGCGTGCGCCGCGCTTGCCCTTGGCCTTGGCAAACCAACGATTCTTCGCTTGACGCCGGGCGGCGCCTTTCTGTGCACGAGGCATGGCTCGTCTCCGTGTTGTGCGGTGAAGGGGGAAGCAACGCTTCGCTTAGGTCCCAGGCCGCGGGGTTATTTTTATGTGGTGATCTGGTGAAATATGAAGTGTGAAGTTCGAGCGGCATCAGGTGCCTGTTGCTGTTACTTCCTGCTTCAAACTTCACCCAATCACACTTGAAAAATCAGTCTTCTGCACCGCGCAAGCGGATGTGCAGCTTCTTCTCCACGTCGCGGGCGGCGACACGGCTGAGCACGTTGGGGCGGTTGAGCCCACGGATCGTGCCGCCGGACATGTGGCTGTTGCGGTGCCGCTTGCCCTTCTTGGTGAACTTCACCTTGCCGGTGCCGGTGATGCGGATTCGTTTGGCGAGGCCTTTGTGGCCTTTGAGCTTCGGCATGGCCGGCTCCTTGGGGTTAGGTAGAGCGAGCCAAACATTGTACCGTCGTTCATGGGGTTTGCAAGGGGCTGGTCCGGTCGTCGTCTGCAACGCGCCAAGCCCCCTGCCGCCGGTCACCCCCCGCATCGAAAAGGGTTTTGTTAGGTTGATCCGGAATTTTACAACAGAATGTTGCACCTCGCGCCCTCACGCATCTAAACAGGCATGAACACCACAGCAGCCCCAATGGATCCCGACATCGACGCACTGGTCCGGCGTGTGAAGTCCGATCGTGACGCATTCGCGACGCTCTATGACCGGTACTACGGACGCATCCTGACCTATTGCAGCCGTCGACTGTACTCGCGATCCGTCGGCGAAGACCTGACCGGCGATGTCTTTCTCGCCGCCGCAACCAAGATCGACTCGTTCCGCGGACAGTCCGAAGGTGAGTTCAGCCAGTGGCTGTACACCATCGCGACCAACCGGATCAATGAATACCTGCGTTCGTTCGAGCGCCGGCGGGCGCTGCTCGACTCCGCGGCCCGCAGCCAGCGGATCGGCGCGGCACAGACCCATAACAACGTCGACCACCTCGACTGGCCGACGGTCTACGAAGCGATCCTGCGGCTCAAGCCCCGCGAACAGACGCTGATCACCCTGCGCTACATGCAGGACCTGCCGCACGACCAGATCGCGGCGATCACGGGCCTCAAGCCCGGCAACGTACGCGTCATGCTTAGCCGAGCGATGGAAAAACTCCGCACACAGTTCAACGTCGAAATATCCCCACCCTCGAAAGGGGCACTCCAATGACCAACCCCGACCCCAACCAAGACCTGATCGACATGATCGCCAAAGCCACCCCCGACACCCCGATCAACCAGGACCACCGCGACCGCCTGCGCCAGCAGGTGCTCGACGCCTACGACAACCGCGCCGACGCCGATGCGCCGGCCGCCCGCAACCCGCTATTCACCTTTACCGGAGCCACCCTCATGAAATTCGCCGCGTCCATCGCCTTACTGTCCGTGATCGCGTTCTTCGCCGTCACCGCCCTGACGCCTTCCAAGGCCATCGCCTTCGAGGACGTCGCCCGGGCGGTCCTCGCAATCGACAACGCCAGCTATGTGACTCAGACCGTTATCTATGAAGAAGGCCAGGAGCCGGTGACCCAGGACAGCTACAAGGTCTATCTGCAGTTCCCCCAGCGCTTCCGCGTCGATCTGAAAATGGATCAGATGGATGTCGTCATGATCGCAGACGTCCCCGCAGACAAAATGCTGATGCTCAATGCCCAGGAGAAAGAAGCCTTCCTGATCGACGGGCTCTCCAGCATCACGGACGAAGAAAAACCGACCAACCTGATCGCGGAGATCCAGGACCACTTCCGCAAGGCACAACAGGACAAGGCATTGGGCAAGGTGAAGTACGAGCAACTCGGCGAGAAGGCTATCAACGGCCAGCTGGCCATCGGCTACCGCGTGATCGACCCCGCCGACACGGACTTCGACACCATGGACATCTGGGCCGACGCCAAGACTGCCTTACCGATCCAGATCGTTTACACCAGCACGATCGACGAGCGTAACAAGGTGGTGAACATCTTGGACAGCTTCATGTACGACCAGACGTTCGACGCGTCCTTGTTCTCGCTCACCGCGCCGCAGGGCTACAAGCTGATCAAGGCCAGCGATCTTATCGATGGTCTTGATCGAACCAAAGAGCAGCTCGACCAGGCCATTAACGAGTTCATTGGCGTTGAAGCGCCGCTCCTCGAAGACCTCGCCCTGGCGATGGCGCTCTACGCCGGCCAGACCGGGAAGCTGCCGGAACAGCTCATCAGCGGGCCGATGATCGACACGATGGTCGAGGCCTGGGAGAAGGCGAACCCGGGCAAGCCGATCTTTAAGGACGACGACATCGAGATGGCCGATGAGCAACTGAACGCCGCTTTCGAGAGCGTATTAACGGCCTACGAATTCCTTGAAAACCTCAAGCAGCAGGGCATTGAATACACCTACGCCGGCAGCGGTATCGAGATCGGCGACAAGGACACGCCCGTGTTCTGGTATAAGCCCAAGGGCGCGGACACGTTCAAGGTGATCTACGCCGACATGACGATCCGCGAGGCGGCGTCGGCACCTCAAAAACCGTAAAGGTCAACCAGTACAGCGTGATCCCAGGCCGCGGCACCTTCCGGGTGCCGCGGCCTTTTTCACAGTCATCGTAAACCGCTATGCTTAGTTGATGCCTGTCGCACGGACGCTGACTACCACCCGCTGGCACCTAAGTGATCAGGTGCAGGTTCACCCCTCCACCCTGCTGCCGGGCCTGCACCCCCTGGTTGATCGCCTGCTGCGGGCCCGCGGCTGTGCGGATGCCCAGCAGGCTGAACGCTTCCTCCGACCCAAGCTCAACCACCTGCACGACCCGGCCACGCTGCCCGGCTGTGTCCGCGCCGCGCAGCGACTTAAGCAGGCCGTCGACGACCAACAACCCATCATCATCTACGGCGACTACGACGTCGACGGCGTCACCGCGTCGGCCATCCTCTATCACACCCTGCGACAGGCCGGCGCCGACGTGTCCACCTATGTGCCCCACCGGCTCGACGAGGGATACGGGCTCAATGCCGAGGCGATCGCGCGCATGTGCGATGTCCGATCTGCGATGTCCGACAAGTCTGACGCCACGTCGCACATCGAACATCGCACATCGAACAAACCCTTGATCGTCTCCGTCGACTGCGGTATCACCGCCGTCGAGCCCGCGCGCATCGCCCGCGAGCACGGCGTCGACCTCATCATCACCGACCACCACGCGTTCGACGCAGACCACCTGCCCGATGCCTATGCGCTCGTGCATCCGGCGCTCGACATGTGCGATATCCGATGTGCGATGTCCGAAAAAGACCAGCATCGCACATCGAACATCGAACATCGCACATACAACAACCAAGACCTCTGCGGCGCGGGCGTGGCGTACAAGCTCGCCTGGCAGTTTGCGCTTGTGTACACAGGCTGCGAGCAAGGCGGCAAGCTGCCGGACGTTTATCGCGAGCTTTTGCTTGATTTACTTGCGTTTGCTGCCCTGGGCACCGTCGCCGACGTCATGCCGCTGGTGGGCGAGAACCGAGCGATCACCGCGTTTGGCCTTCGCCGAATCAGCAGCACGAAGTTCGCCGGGCTTAATGCGCTGATCGATGCGTCCAACCTCCGCAGCGAAAAGATCGACGCCTACCACATCGGCTTTGTGCTTGGGCCCAGGCTCAACGCCTGCGGCCGCATGGGCCACGCGAAGGAAGCGGTCGAACTCCTCACCACCGCCACCGGCCAGCGCGCCAAGGAACTCGCCGAAGAATTGCACCAGGCCAACGAAGACCGCAAGGCCACCGAACGCGACATCACACAAGAGGCCACGCAACAGGTGCTGGACCTGGGCTACGACAAGCCCGACACCCGCGCGATCGTGCTCGCCGACGAAGGCTGGCACCCCGGCGTCGTCGGCATCGTCGCCAGCCGACTGGTCGAACAGTTTTCTCGACCCGTCATTCTCCTCTGCATCGACCCGACCACCGGCGAGGCCAAAGGCTCAGCCCGCAGTGTCGATGGCGTGTCGATTCATCAAGCCATGAGCGCTTGCAGCGAACACCTCATCAAGTTCGGCGGCCACGCGATGGCGGCGGGCCTGACGCTCTCAGTCGACAACATCGACCGCTTCCGCAGCGCGCTGGTGAACCAAGTCAACGCGGTCTTGTCGCCCGAGGATCTCGTCGCGCGTGTGCGGATCGACGCGGACATCACGCTGGATGTCTGCACGGTGCCGTTGTTTGAGTTATTGCAATCGCTTGCGCCCTTTGGCCGGGGCAACCCCAGGCCGCGACTGATCACTCAGCGCCTGACGCTTGATCGCCCGGGCCAGCGGATGGGTTCGATGGGTAAGCACCTGTCGCTGCAGCTAAGGCGTGAGGGCCGATCGATCCGCGCGGTGGGATGGAACATGGGCGACCGGGCCGAGCAATTGCCCGCCGGGGCCGTGGTCGACCTGGTCTTCCAGCCGGCGATCAACGAGTGGCAGGGCCGACGCTCCGCGGAGCTGCACGTGATGGACCTTCGGCCGGCGACTTAGAGCGCCTAACAGAAAGGTGGGGCGGGCTTCCAGCCCGCCAACAGATCATAAGCCTGATTCAAGTCTTCTCGTGGCTGCGCCACGATGGCGGGCAAGATGCCCGCCCCACCTAATCATGTTGTTAGAGGCTCTTAGTCAAAGTTCCCCAGCACCATGTCGTCCACGGTTTTGCCCGCAGGCATCATCGGGTAGACGTGTTCGTGTTTCTCGACCAGGCACTCGAGCACGGCCGGGCCTTCGTGCGCGAGGAACAGCGACATGACTTCTGCCAGGTCCGCCTTCTTCGTGCAGCGGAAGGCCTTGCAGTGCATCGCCTCAACGAGCTTGCAGAAGTCGGGGTTGTGCATCTGCGTGTGGCTGTAGCGTTCTTCGTAGAAGAGGTCCTGCCACTGCTTGACCATGCCCTGGAAGTCGTTGTTCAGGAGCACGGTCTTGGCGGGGATCCCGTACTGCGCGGCGGTGGTCATCTCGATGCAGGTCATCGTGAAGCTGCCGTCGCCGTCGATGTTAATGACTTGCAAGGGGTCGCGTCCCTGCTTCTGGGCCTCGATCATCTCGCCGAGTTGTCCGCCGATCGACGCCGGCACGCCGTAGCCCATCGTGCCAAGCCCGCCGGAGGTAAACCAGCGTCGCGGGGTGCTGTATTGATAGAACTGGGCCGCCCACATCTGGTGCTGGCCCACGCCGGTGGTGATGATGGCTTCGCCCTGCGTCTGCTTGTAGAGCTCTTCGACCACCGCCTGGGGCTTGAGGTGGAACTCGCGCTCGTCGTCCTTGTAGCGGAAGGGCACATCCTTCTTCCACTTGGCGATGCGCTCAAACCACTCGGTGCGTTCCTTCTTCTCCAGGAGCGGCAGCAGCAGCTCCATGTTCTTTTTCGCGTCGCCCTCGACGGGGATGGTCACGGGCACGGTCTTGTTGATGTTTTCCGGGGCGATCTCAAAGTGGATGAACCCGCCGGTGCTGTCGCGCTCAGCCTGTCGTGCGGTGGGCGCGAACTTGGAGGTGTTGCCGGTGATGCGGTCGTCAAAGCGTGCGCCCACAGCGATGATGACGTCCGCATCGCGCATGGCCCAGTTGGCGTAGGCGCTGCCGTGCATGCCGAGCATGTGCAGCGATCGCGGGTCACGCTCGTCAAACGCGCCCAGCGCCTGCAGGGTCGTCGTCACAGGGATGTTGGCCTTGTCCACCGCCTGCCGCAACAGCTCGCTTGCACCGGAGTTGACGCAGCCCTGGCCGACGTAGAAGACCGGGCGCTTGGCGTTGTTGATCATCGCGGCGGCGCGCTCGATCTCCGTTGAGGTGCCCAACTCGCGGATGTGGTAGCCCGGCGTGTAGGGCTCGTCGTAGCACGGGCCCTTGAGCGTCGCGGCGGTCACATCCTTGGGCAGGTCGACGAACACCGGCCCTGGCCGACCGCTCGTGGCGACCATGAAGGCGGTGTTGATCGCACGCGGGATGTCTTCGACGCGCTTGACCAGCGTGTTCCACTTCGTGCACGGCCGAGTGATCCCTGTCATGTCCGCTTCCTGGAACGCGTCGGAGCCGATCGCACCGGTGGCGACCTGGCCGGCGAAGACGATCAGGGGCGTGCCGTCCATGAGCGCGTCCTGCATGCCGGTGACGGTGTTGGTCGCGCCCGGGCCGGAGGTCACGAGCACGATGCCGGGCTTGCCGGTGACGCGTGCATAGCCCTCGGCCATGTGGCTGGCGCCCTGTTCGTGTCGGCTGAGGATGAACTTGAAGTGCGGCGAGTCGTGGATGGCGTCAAAGACCGGGAGGATGGCCCCGCCGGGGTAGCCGAACATGGTGTCCACGCCGTGCTCTCGCATCATCTCGTGGAAGATCTGGGCGCCGGTCATGCCGGTGTACTTGGTGGTGGGCTTGCCGTGGTGGGGCTTGTCGATGCTGTGGGCGTTGAGGTTGTAGGCGGAGGTGGCGGTCATGGGGATCGCTCGATTCGGGTGTTGGGTATTGGGTGCTGGGTTTCAGGTAGGACAGGCATTCCAGCCTGTCGTCAGGCCGCAGGCCTGAATCTGTTGGTTTTAGTGATTCGTGGCTCCGCCACGACGGCGGGCAAGATGCCCACCCCACCTGCTGGTATTTTACAATGGTTGTCTTGGGGTCTGCGGGTCGTCCGCTCAGCTAACGACGACGCCGACCACGACAAGCGTGGCAGGGACGAGGGCCGGGATGACGCGGAGGCTGGTCATTGAAGTAGTAGAGTATATCGTCGGTTGGCGAGAACTCCAAGAGCTTCTTTTTGAGTTTCATGCAAACCCCACGCCGTGACGCCATGGGCTTCCGAAGGTATTCTCCCCTGCTCGATCCGATTTTCCTTAACCCACCAATACTCCCATGACCACCCCCAAAGACCCCAAAAAGATCGTCCTCGCCTACTCCGGCGGACTCGACACCTCCGTCATCCTCCCCTGGCTCAAGAAACGCTACCCCGGCGTCAAGCTCGTGGCCTTCGCCGCTGAACTGGGACAGGGCGACGAACTCTCGGGCATCGAAAAGAAAGCCTACGCCAGCGGGGCCGACGAAGTCATCGTCAAGGACCTCCGCCAGGAGTTCGCCGAACAGTACTGCTTCCCCATGCTCCGCGCCCACGCGACCTACGAGCTGGACTACATGCTGGGCACGTCGATCGCCCGCCCGCTGATCGCCAAGCACCAGGTCCTCGTCGCCAAGCAGACCAAGGCCGACGCCGTCGGCCACGGCGCCACCGGCAAGGGCAACGACCAGGTCCGCTTCGAGCTGACCTACAAGGCCCTGGCCCCCAACCTCAAAATCATCTCGCCTTGGAAAGACCAGCACTTCATCAACGACGGCCTGACCGACCGCGAAACCGCCATCGACTACGCCAAGGCCCACAACATCCCCATCGATCAAACCAAGAAAAAAATCTACTCCCGCGACCGCAACCTCTGGCACATCTCCCACGAAGGCGACGAGATCGAACACCCCGACCGCGAGCCGGATTGGAAGCGATGCCTCGTTATGTCCGTGCCCGTCGAAAAGGCCCCCAACAAGGCTGAGTACGTCGACGTCGAATTCGTCAAGGGTAACCCCGTCGCTGTCAACGGCAAGAAGATGGCCGGCCACGACCTCATCGCTGAGCTGAACACCATCGGCGGCAAGCACGCCGTGGGCACGACCGTCCTCGTCGAGAACCGACTCGTGGGCATGAAGTCCCGCGGTGTCTATGAAACGCCAGGCGGCACGATCCTCTACGCCGCTCACAAGGCCGTCGAACAAATCACCCTCGAACGCGACCTCTACCACACCAAGCAACAACTCGCACTCAAGTACGGCGAGTTGACCTACTACGGCCAGTGGTTCCACCCACTCCGCGAAGCCTTGCAAGCCTTCGTCGATCAATCCAACCAGGTCGTCACCGGCAGCGCCAAGGTCAAGCTCTACAAGGGCAGCGCTCTGGCCGTCGGCGCCACTTCGCCCAAGTCGCTCTACGACACCAAGCTCGCCAGCTTCACCATGGCCGGCTACGACATCACCGCCGCCCGCGGCTTCATCGACCTACTGGGCCTGCCCATGCAGGTCCGCGGCGCGGTGCAGGGTGTGCCCAAGGACTGATGTAGGGTGAGATGACTCAGATCAAAAACGCAAGGGAGGGCGAGGCTCCGGCCGAGCCGCGACGTTTGTATTGCTTTCGGCTCGGCAGGAGCCACGCCCACCCAAAAA
>JBGSTE010000167.1:0-2634 GCA_041736655.1 Phycisphaeraceae bacterium
GGTGCGCAAAATACGGATGGCGGGCAAGATGCCCGCCCCACCGCGCTAACCAAAAGTACGCCAGAAGTCGGCCCCTGGCGGATCACGCTCGATGGCCCGTGTTTCATGGCCTTCATGCAGCACAGCCGTCGGCGATCCCAGCGCGAGCAGGTGTACCGGGCCTTCATCGCCCGCGCCAGCAGCGGTGAACTGGACAACGCGCCCTTGATCATCGAGACGCTCAAGCTCCGCAAAGAGCAGGCCAAGCTACTGGGCTACGACAACCACGCGCAGATCAGCCTGGCGACGAAGATGGCCGGCACCGTCGAACAGGTGCAGAAGATGTTCGACGAACTGACCACCGCGTCGCGCCCGGGCATGAAGCGAGACCTCGCGGAGCTGCGCGCCTTTGCCAACGCGCAGGGCGAGACGAACGAACTGATGCACTGGGACATGGCCTTCTGGGCCGAGCGCATGCGTGAGCAGCGCTTTGCTTACAGCGATGAAGAGCTTCGGCCGTACTTACCGCTGCCTCGCGTGATGGACGGGCTCTTTGGCATCTGCACCAAGCTCTTCGGCGTGACCTTCGAGCGTGATGATGCGTCGGCTCCGCGCTGGCACAAGGACGTACAGTTTTACCGCGTGCTCAACGAAGCGGGCAATCACATCGCGTCGTTTTACTTCGACCCCTACTCGCGACCTGCGGACAAGCGTGGCGGGGCGTGGGTCAACGGCTGTCTCAGCCGGCGGATCGTCGACGGGCAGGTCGTCAACCCGGTGTACCACGTGATCTGCAACGGCACGAACCCGGTGGGCGACCCGGACAAGGGCGGTCGGCCGTCGCTCTTGAGTTTCGATGAACTGATCACGCTCTTCCACGAGTTCGGCCACGCGCTGCAGGGCATGCTGACGACGGTGGACTATGCCGAGGCCGCGGGCTTGTCGAACATCGAGTGGGACGCGGTGGAGATCTGCAGCCAGTTCATGGAGAACTGGTGCTACCACAAGCCGACGCTGCTGGGCATGACCCGGCATATCCAGACCGGCCGATCGCTGCCCGACGACCTGTTTGAAAAGATCATCAAGGCGCGGACCTACAGGGCCGGGTCGAACTACATGCGACAGATGTGCCTGGGCATCACCGACATGACGCTGCATACGACGTTTGATCCCAATGGCAGCGAGAGCTTCAACGCGGTGTACCGCAAGGTCGCAAAAGACTACACGCCCATTGAGCCCTTGGCTGAGGACTACTGGCTCTGCTCGTTCGGGCATATTTTCGCCGGCGGTTACGCAGCGGGTTACTACAGCTACAAGTGGTCGGAGGTGCTCAGCGCCGACTGCTTCGGGGCCTTTGAAGAGGCGGGGCTGGACGATGAAGCGAAGGTCGTCTCGATCGGCCGACGCTTCCGCGATACGTTCCTGGCGCGGGGCGGGGGTGAACACCCGATGCAGGTGTTCAAGGCTTTCCGCGGCCGCGGACCCTCGACTGCGGCGCTCCTGCGGCACAACGGGTTAACTGGAATTTAAGCGCATTAAAGTCCGCGTGCCATCAGACCGCTATATCCACTAAGACTGGTCGCTGGTGCATCGTCAACATGCATCGGGTCGATTCAAAGGAGTGATTGGATATGGCCCGTGTCACGCAACTGATCTATACCAGTACACCCACCACGGTGTTGAGCCCAGCGGACCTCGAAGCGCTCGCGCTACAGTCCGGGCGGTTTAATCGCACCGTCGACATCACGGGTGTACTTCTCTATGGCAGCGGCCGATTCCTCCAGCTCCTGGAGGGCCAGCCCGATGTGGTGGAGGACCTGTACTTCAACAAGATCGTCCACGATCCGAGGCATACCGACTGCAAAGTCCTGCTGAGTCTGCATCACGTTCAGCGCCTGCTGCCGGACTGGGGCATGGGTCTGGTGTCGATGTCGACGCCCGCGTCCGAGCAGGCGGCCTGGGACCAGATCTGTCAGGCGGTCGCGCAGCAGAACCCCGCTGCGGTCTTTGCCCGTGAGCCGGCGGTGTCGCACCTGTACCACTTCATCTACCCGCAGGCTGCATCGGAGAGCCAAGCGGGCTAACCGCAGCGGCCAGACTCAAGCGCCACTTCAACGACAGGCTCGGTAGCTAAGCGCCAGGGCCGATTCGCACGCGCGCATTTGGCCGATCGGCCTACCTCGGCTACACTCGCTGAAATTTTGCACCGCGACAACACCGCGCGGTGAGTGCGCCTTGCCTCAAACAACCTTTAGCCAAACCCCACGATGCCCAAACGCACCGACATTAAGACCATCCTCATCATCGGCGCCGGCCCGATCGTCATCGGCCAAGGCTGCGAGTTCGACTACTCCGGCACCCAGGCCTGCAAAGCCCTCAAGGAAGAGGGCTACAACGTCGTCCTCATCAACTCCAACCCCGCCACGATCATGACCGATCCGCAGTTCAGCGATCGGACCTACATCGAGCCCATCACGCCCGAGGCGGTCGAGAAAATCATCGCCAAGGAATACCAGGGCCCGTTCCACATCGACGCGCTCCTGCCGACCCTCGGCGGACAGACCGCCCTCAACTGTGCCTGCAAGGTCGAAGAGCTGGGCATCCTCAAGAAATACGGCGTCGAGATGATCGGCGCGACTCGTGAGGCGATCTACA
>JBGSTE010000178.1:0-2632 GCA_041736655.1 Phycisphaeraceae bacterium
CCCCCCCCCCCCCCTCCCGGAAACCAAACCGGAACATGCCATGAGCTACGTCAAGTGTCTGAAAGCCAAGGAGTGCGGGGCCGAGTACCCCATCGAGCCGCGGACGATCTGCGACATCGACTTCTCGCCCGTCGAGGTGCAGTACGACTACGAGGCGATGCGTGGCAAGGTCACGCGCGCCTCGATCCAGGCCGGCCCGCTTTCGCTGTGGCGCTATCGCGACCTCTTGCCCATCGAGGGCGAGCCCAAGACGGGCTTCCACTCCGGCTGGACCCCGCTGGTCAAGGCCGACCGCCTGGCGAAAAAGCTCGGCGTCGATGAGCTGTACATCAAGGACGACTCGGCCAACTACCCGAGCTACTCGTACAAGGACCGCGTCGTCGCCGTCGCCGTAACCAAGGCCATCGAGTTCGGCTTCACGACCGTCGGCTGCGCATCGACGGGCAACCTCGCGCACTCGGTCGCTGCGCACGCGGCCATCGCCGGGCTTGACTCGTTCGTCATGGTCCCGCACGACCTGGAAGAAGGCAAGATCGTTGCGACGCGTTCGTTTGGCCCCAAGCTCGTGAAGATCAAGGGCAACTACGACGACGTCAACCGCCTGTGCGCCCAGATCGCCGACAAGTACGGCTGGGCCATCGTCAACGTCAACCTGCGCCCTTTCTACACCGAAGGCGCCAAAACGCACGGCTTTGAAATCGCCGAACAGCTCGGCTGGAAACTACCCAAGCACACCGTCGTGCCCGTTGCCGGCGGGACGATCCTGCCCAAGATCTGGAAGGCGTACCAGGAGTTTATCGAGCTCGGGTTGGTCGAAGATAATCAGCCGGCGATGTATGGAGCGCAGGCCGCGGGGTGTAATCCGATCAGCAAGGCCGTACAGGCCGGCGAAGAGTTGTTCCACCCGCAGAAGCCCAATACGATCGCCAAGTCAATCGCGATCGGTAACCCGGCCGACGGTTACTACGTGATCAAGCACATCAACGAGTCCGGCGGCTGGGCGGAGTCGGCGAGCGATCCCGAGATCATCGCGGCGATCCGGTTGTTGGCGCAGACTGAGGGCATCTTCACCGAGCCGGCGGGGGGGACGACGCTGGCGTGTGCGATGAAGCTGATCGCGTCGGGCCGGATCCCGCGTGACGAGCCGATCTGCGTCTGCATCACCGGCAACGGGCTCAAGACGATCGAGGCGATGGACGGCCAGTTCGAGCACGTCGAGCCGATCCCCGCCAAACTCAGCGACTTTGACCAGTTGGTGAACGCCATGAAAGAGGCCGATGAGCCGGCCCCGGCCGCGGTGTCGGCCCGGTAGGAGGGACATGCCTGCCAGTGAGCCTTGTCCTAGAATGTCAACACAGGCGGCGACCCCGCCCGGAGAATCAAGATGTCCGAACCGATCACCGTCACGATCCCCGCAGCGCTTCGGCCCCAGGTCCAGGGCAAGGACGCCGTCACCGCTGAGGGCGACACCATCGGCAGCGTGCTCAGTGCGCTCAAGGCACAGTACCCCGCTTTTGGCGACAAGCTCTTCCCCGCCGGCGGCGCGCAGATGAACCGCTCGATCAACGTCTACATCAACGAAGAAGACATCCGCTTTCTGGACAACCTGGAGACGAAAGTGAGTCCACGCGATCAGGTGGACATCATCCTCGCGATCGCCGGCGGTTAAGCCGATTGCGGCTTAGCACCGGGCGGGAGAAATAATTTGCCCTTCTCCCCGGCAGCACGCCGGGTGTATCCATTCGCCTCATCCACCTCGAACAGGAGTACGCCATGCCGATCGTGAAACGAAAATGCTGGTTGACCTTTGAAGGCGGGACCCAGAATCAGCCCCGGCTGTGGGAGATGAGTAACAAGTTCCCGGAGGTCGTGTTCGACATCCGCCAGGCGAGTGTGAACAAGGACATCGGCATCATGGCGGTGCTCTTTGAAGGCGAAGAGGACGACATCCAGGCGGCGCTGCAGCACCTGACCAACAGCGGCGTGAAGGTCGACCCGGTCGAGGGCGGCTCGCTGGTGGCGGGATGACGTGTGATGTTCGATGGGCGATGTCCGAGGTGGCACGCGTCGGACATCGCTGGAAAGTATGAGATATGACAGTGCTTGAAACATCGAACATCGAACATCGAACATCAAACATCGACCTGGCCCGTTACCACCGGCAGATGCTGCTGCCGGGCTTTGGCGAAGCGGGGCAGCGGAAACTGCTGGGCTCGACCGCGCTGGTCGTCGGCTGCGGTGCGCTGGGCACGGTGATCGCCAACATGCTCGCCCGCGCGGGCGTCGGGCATCTGATCATTGTCGACCGCGACTTCATCGAGGTGACGAACCTGCAGCGGCAGGTGCTCTTTGATGAGACGGATGTGCGAGACGCGATCCCCAAGGCCGAGGCTGCGAAGCGCAAACTCGCCACGATCAACTCGCAGGTCAAGGTCAGCGCGGTGGTCGATGACGTGAACCACACGAACATCCAGTGGCTGGCGGGTGTGAACCCCGACGGCAGCGACGCAACCGACTCGCCCGCCGGCCGCAAGGTCGACATCATCGTCGACGGCGTGGACAACTTCGAGACGCGCTATCTCGCCAACGACTGCGCGGTCAAGCACGGCATCCCGTACGTCTACGGCGGGGC
>JBGSTE010000213.1:0-3468 GCA_041736655.1 Phycisphaeraceae bacterium
CTTTTGGGATGAGGGTTGGGAACGGGTGGCGGGGTGTAACGGGGGGATCGGGGGAACTAGCGGACCGGGCGGTGAACCGCCCTCGGCCATGGGGCGGGGGTGGTTTTTTGGCGCGCGCTGGGGGTGGGGCTCTTGGAAAACGCTGGGGATCCAGTGATTCCGATTATGGTTGTAGTTGGGATGGGGAATTACTTGGGTTCATCCAGGGGGGACAGGCCGATCTTGATGGCAAAGCGGGCCAGGCCGACGCGGTCGTGGATGTCGAGTTTTTTCATGATGCGGTTGGTGTGGACGGCGACGGTGTTGTCGCTGATACCCAGTTGTGCGGCCATTTGTTTTCGGCTCTGGCCCATGCCGACCCATCGGAGGACGTCGACTTCGCGGGGGGTCAGGGAGTTGAGTCGGGTCTTGGTGGGGTCTGGGTTTTCGTTGTCGGCGGACTCGGTTTCGAATCGGCCACGAACTTCTTCGGAGAGGTAGACCCCGCCGTCGACGACGGTTCGGATGGCGTTGATGAGGACTTCGGGCTCGTCGGATTTGCTCAGGAGGCCACAGGCGCCGACGCCCATGGCTTGCTGGATGAAGGCGTCGTTCCAGTAGGCGCTGAGGAAGAGGACGGGCAGGTCGGGCTGGGTGTCTTGCAGGCGTTTTGCGGCTTCGAAGCAGCTCATGCCGGGCATGTTGATATCCATGACGATGACGTCAAAGCCGTTGGCGACGGCCAGGGCCAGGCCGTCGTCGGCGTTGCCGGCGGTGGCGGGGACTTCGAGGTCTGGTTCGTCCTGGAGTCTTCGGGCGAGTGAATCGCGGACGATGCTGTGGTCGTCGACGAGGAGGATGCGGGTCTTGGTGGTTGCGGGCTGGTCGGTGGCGGTGGTCATGGCGTGGTGGCCTCCGTGGGCGGGTTGCTGGTGGTTTGTGGTTTGGACTTGGTGTAGAGCGGGAGGGTGATGGTGATGGTAGTGCCCTGGCCCGGGGTGGAGGCGAGGGCCAGTTCGCCGGCGTGGTCGGTGACGATGCCGTGGACTTGTGCCAGGCCCAGGCCCGTGCCCTTGAGACGGGCGCGCGTGGTGAAGAAGGGTTCCAGCGCTCGGCTCAGGACATGCGGCTCCATGCCGCAGCCGTCGTCGGCGACGGTGAGGACGGCGGCGTGTTCACGCGGCTCAAGTCGCACGCGGATCTGGCCCTTGCCGGTGATGGCGTCCTTGGCGTTCATGACGAGGTTCAGGAGCACCTGCTGGATGGCGCTGGCGTTGGCCTTGATCATGACGCGCTGGTCGGGGCAGTCCAGTTGCAGGTCGATCTCCGGCGGGACCACGGCCCGGATGAGCCGCGTGTTGTCCCACAACAGCGCCGCCAGGTCCACCGGCCGCTGCGTCGCGCCCTGGCCACGCGCAAAGGTCAACAGCGACTGCGTGACCTGCATGGCCTGTGCACAGGCGTCTTCGACCGTCGCCAGCGCCGGCAGGGCGGGGTGGTCTTCTTCGAGTTTTCGGCTGGCGGACTGAGCCGAGGCCTTGATCGCCAAGAGCGAGTTGCGGAAGTCGTGGGCGATGCCGGTGGCGAAGGTGCCGATGGCGTCGAGTTTCTGCGAGCGGGTGAGTTTTTCTTCAAGCTCGCGTTGGATGCGCTGCGACTCGACGCGCTGGGTCACATCGCGCGAGATGCCCGCGGTGTACGGGGCCTGGCCGTCGTCGGGGACGATCAGCTTGCCCACGGCTTCGAAGACGCGGTAGGTCCCGTCCTTGCTCTTGTAGCGGTGGACATCGTTGAACTGCGGGGTGTCGAGCGTGAGGGCTTCAAACTTTTTGCGGCCCTTCTCCAGGTCGTCGGGGTGGAAGAGCGTGAAGGCGTTGATGCCCACCAGTTCCTCAGGTTCATACTTAAGTAGCGTCGCGGTGCTGGGCGAGAGGTAGGTGAATTCGCCAGCCATGTTGACGCGCCACAGCACGTCCGAGGCGTGCTCGGCGAAGGTGCGGTAGCGGGCCTCGCTGTCGGCGATCATGGCCATCGCTTCGCGGTAGTACGTCACATCGACAGCGGTGCCGACGTAGCCCAGCAGCACGCCGTTGTGGTGCATCGGCGTGGCCTGGGTCTTGAGCCAGAGCGAGCGGTGGTCGGGCGTGATCACACGGTGCTCGCAGCTCATCGTCGTGCCGCTCTGAACGGCGGCGGCCCAGTAGTCGGCGACGGTGTTGCGGTCGTCGGGGTGAGCGAACGCCGCGGCGCTGCGGTACAGCGCATCGGTCTGCTCGTGGCCGGTCATCGTCCGCCACGCCGGGTTCACATACAAAAACACGCCCTTCGCGTCCGTCTGGAAGATCGCCACCGGTGCGCCGTCGGCCAGCGTGCGGAAGCGCTGCTCAGAGCGGTGCGTCGCCTCGGCATCAGCGCGCAACTGTTCGAGCTCCTTACGCTCGGTGATGTCGTGGTGCGTGCCGACGATCCGTTTGGGCCTGCCCTGGCCGTCACGCTCGATCACCGTGCCCTGGCTGTGGTACCAGCCCCAGCTTCCGTCGGCGGCGAGCATGCGGTTCTCCGCCTCGTAGTAGTCGCCTTGCCCAGCCATGAGCCGCTCGACCTCGCCTCGGTTGCGCCGCACATCCTCCGGGTGCACGCGCTGCTCCCACCACGCCAGCGTCGCCGGCACCATGTCCCGCCGATACCCGAAGCTGTCCGTCAGCACATAGTCCGTCACCAGTCTCCCGCTGCCAACTTCCCACAGCCACCGGCCCATGCCCGACCCGCGGATCGCCAGCGTCGCCCACTGGTGCTCGGTCTGACGACGCTCCTCCGCCAGCGCCCGCATCACCGCGAACGAACCGACCAGCACCGTAGAGATCGCCAGCGCAATGATGATCAACTGCAAATCATTAAGCGTCACCAGCTCGATGCCCTTGAACTTCGCCGCGACAATGCTGACAAAGCTCACCAGCAACAGCGCCACCAAACCGCCCGCCAGCCGGTAACGCATCGCGATCGCCGGCAGCGCGATAAAGCCCAGGTAATACACCCGCGCTTCGCACCGCTCCGGCAGACACGACAGCACCGCCAGACCCAACGCCGTCACACCAATCAACACCCAAGGCGAAGCGCTCCGGAATAATTCATGCGAGCCGGTCGCGCGGGTGTAGCGGACCTTCGTCTCCTCGCCGTTCTTACACATCCGCATGCACATCCAAGGCCCGATGACCATCACCAACAGCGGAGCCGTCACCAGGATCCCCACCGCGTCGCCCACCGCCCAGCCGACCACCTTGTCCACCACCGCCCAGCTCAGCAGCATCTCAAGCATCGGCCCGTCGAGCGTTGCCCGGCCCAGGTCCTCAGCCGAAAATTCGCCACTGACCACCAGAAGCAGCACACATAAACCCGCCGTCACGAGCGCGCAGCCGAGCATCACCGCGATCATGCCGCCCACATCCATCGGCCGGCGCGGCAGACGCCCCGGCGGCAACACCCGACGCA
>JBGSTE010000248.1:0-5338 GCA_041736655.1 Phycisphaeraceae bacterium
GTTGCCCTTCATCTGGGCAAAGCCGCCGCTGATCCTGACCTTCGTCTCCGAGCCCTGGCCCTTGACGGTCAGGATGCCGCTGCCGAGCTTGACCAGCAAGGGCGCACGGTTGATCAGGAACCCCATCTGCCCGTCGTGGGCTGGCAGGTCGATGTAGGTGGCCTCCTTCTCGAAGACCTCCTGTTCGGGCGTGATGAGCGTGCAGGTGAGCGTTGCGGGCATGGGGTGTCCTTAACGTGAAGAACCAATCATAGATGATCTGCCCCTGGTTCTCAAACAAGTGCAGGCAGATACTCCCGCAAATACCGCCCCGTGTAGCTGGCTTTACACTCTGCCACATCCTCCGGCGTGCCCGCCGTCACGATCGTTCCGCCGCGTTCGCCGCCTTCGGGGCCTAAATCAATCAGCCAGTCGCTGCACTTGATCACGTCCATGTTGTGCTCGATGAGCAGGACGGTATTGTTGTGCGTGCCGTCGGTGCTGACCGAGTCATCCACCAGCCGGTCCAGCACGCTCAGCAGTTTCTTGACGTCCGCGAAATGCAGCCCCGTCGTCGGCTCGTCGAGCACATACAACGTTCGACCCGTCGACCGCTTGCCCAACTCCGTCGCCAGCTTCACACGCTGGGCCTCGCCCCCGGAGAGAGTGGTGCTGGGTTGACCAAGCTGCACGTAACTGAGGCCCACATCATTCAAGGCGGTCAGCAGGCGCTTGACGTCGGAAAAGCTGTCGAAGAACTCCAGCGACTCCTCGATGGTCATGTCCAGCACGTCGCTGATGTTCTTGCCGCGATAGGTGATCTCCAGCGTTTCGCGGTTGTATCGCTTGCCCTTGCAGGCATCGCATTGCACAAAGACGTCCGGCAGGAAGTGCATCTCGATCTTTTTGGTGCCCTGGCCCTGGCACGCTTCGCAGCGCCCGCCCTTGACGTTGAAGCTAAAGCGGCCGGGCTTGTACCCGCGGATCTTTGCTTCCTTGGTCTTGGTGAATAAATCTCGGATCATGTCAAACACGCCCGTGTACGTCGCGGGGTTAGATCGCGGCGTTCGGCCGATCGGCGACTGATCCACTTCAATGATGCGGTCGATGTTCGTCCAGCCGGTGAGCTTGTCGTGCTCGCCGGGCTTGATTCGGCTGCCCAGGAGCGCCTTCTTCGCGGCCTTGAGCAGCACCTGGTTGACCAGTGTGGACTTGCCGCTGCCCGAGACGCCGGTGACGGTGATGATGCCGCCCAGCGGAAAATCGACATCGAGGTTCTTGAGGTTGTTCTGTCGTGCGCCTTTGATGCAGAGCTTGTTCTTGTGGTCTAGTTCCCTTCTTTTACTTGGGATTTCAACGCGTTCATCCCCGCGGAGGAACTTGGCGGTCAGCGAGTGCTTGTCCCGTTTGACCTCGTCGATCGGGCCGTGCGCGACGACCCGTCCGCCGTGCCTGCCCGGCCCCGGGCCGATGTCGATGAGCCAGTCGGCGGCGTTGATGGTGTCCTGGTCGTGTTCGACGACGAGGACGCTGTTGCCGATGTCGGTCAGGTGCCGCAGGGTCTTGATGAGCCGTTCGTTGTCGCGCTGGTGCAGGCCGATGGTCGGTTCATCGAGCACATAGCAGCAGCCGACGAGCCCGCTGCCGACCTGCGTGGCCAGACGGATGCGCTGCGACTCGCCGCCGGAGAGTGAGCCGGTGTTGCGCGAGAGGTTGAGGTATCCCAGGCCGACGGAGAGCATGAAACCCAGCCGAGCGCGGATCTCCTTGAGGATCGGCTCAGCGATCTGCGTGCCCTCGGTGCCGAGCTTGAGGTCGCCGAAGAACTCGGCCGCGTCCTCGATGGTCATCGCGGTAACGTCGGCGATGTTGCAGGCCGCGGCGTGTGTTTGCACTCGCTTGGCCAACCCGCTTAAACGCGCTGGCCGGGTCGTCTTGGACTCCAGGAAAACATTGAGCGCCGCAGGGCGCAGCCTAGCTCCACCGCAGCGTTCACAGGGCGACTCGCTGAGGTAGGCCGACAGGCGGTGCTTGACGAACTCCGAGTCGGTGGACTCAAAGCGCCTCTGCAGGTTGGGGATGACGCCCTCGAAATGGGAGCCGTACTTCTTTTCATCCTTGTCGGTCGTGCCGTGCATGATCAGCTTGCGGATCGGCTTACTGAGCGATTTGTACGACGCATCCGGATCGATCCCGAACTGCGTGCAGAACTTTTTCAGCAGGCGGTTATAAAAGATGTTCATCCGCTTGCCGTTCTTGCGCCACGGCTCGATCGCCCCGCCGGAAAGGGACAGCGCGTCATCTGCAATCACGAGTTCTTCGTCAAACTCAAAGACCGTACCAAGCCCCGCGCACGCCTCGCATGCGCCGTACGGCGAGTTGAACGAGAACAGCCGAGGTTCGAGGTCTTCGAGTGCATACTCCGGGTGCTGCGGGCAGGCGTATTTTTCGCTGAAGAGGGTGTCGGTGTAGGTGGGGTTTGGGGATTGGGGGTTGGGGGTTGGGGGCTGAGAAGAAATGACCACCAGGCCATCAGCGATTTTCAGCGACAGTTCGACTGCGTCGGCAACGCGTGTCCGCAGCGAATCAGGCTCAAGCTTTTTGTCTTCCGCCGACTCCTGATTCCCGACTCCCGAATCCCGCACGACGATCCGGTCCACCACCGCCTCGATCGTGTGGGCCTGGTAGCGCTGCTTCTGCGTCGTGAAGGGAGTGCCCGCCGCCTTGCTCGTGATCTCGCGGAGGTCCATGATCTCGCCGTCGACGCGCGCACGCACAAAGCCCTGACGGATCATCGCCTCAAAGACTTCCTTGTGGTGGCCTTTCTTGCCGCGGATGATCGGCGCGAGCACCATGAGCTTGGTGCCCTCGGGCAAGGCGCAGACAAAGTCGATGATCATCGTCGCCGACTGCGACTGGATCGGGTTGCCACAGACTTTGCCGGTCTTCTCATCGACATGCCAGCAGCGCGGCTGACCGGCCCGCGCGAACAACAGACGCAGGTAGTCGTAGATCTCGGTGGTGGTCGCGACGGTCGATCGCGGGTTGTGCGAGGCGCTGCGCTGCTCGATGGCGATGGTCGGCGGCAGGCCCTCGATAGACTCGACATCAGGCTTCTGCAACTGATCGAGGAACTGCCGCGCGTAGGCCGACATCGACTCCATGTACTTGCGTTGCCCCTCGGCATAAATGGTGTCAAAGGCGAGCGTGGACTTGCCGCTGCCCGAGAGGCCGGTGATGACGACGAGCTTGTCGCGCGGGATGTCGAGGTTAAAGCCCTTGAGGTTGTGCTCGCGGGCGCCACGGATCGAGATTTGATTCACAGCCATACGCGGCGATTGTAGGCGGGCGAAAGGCCCGGCGTCCGACAATCTCAGCCGTTACGCGGTCGTTGCACGGCTTTCCGCACCGGCTCGCAGCGGAAGTGCTATGCTCGGTCGGATTCCGACGGAGATTAAAGACATGGATGAACTTCTCACCTCACAATCGCTGATGGCGTTCCTCACCCTTGCCGCGCTGGAGATCGTGCTGGGCGTAGACAACCTCGTCTTCATCTCCATCCTCTCTAGCAAGCTGCCCGAGCACCAGCAGGCCAAAGCGCGCAGGGTCGGGCTCATCCTCGCTGCGGTTGGCCGGCTGGTCCTGCTCTTCGGGATCGCATGGATCGTCTCGCTGGATAAGAGCAAGCTCTTTTCTGTGATGGGCAACGACATTTCGATCAAGGACCTGATCCTCGTGCTCGGCGGCGCGTTCCTGATCGCCAAGGCCACGTGGGAAATCCACCACAAGGTCGAGGCCGCCCTCGCCGCCGGCACCGCGCAGGAACACACCGGCGTGCAGCCCACCGCATCCTTCAGCGGGGTCATCCTGCAGATCCTGCTGCTGGACCTGGTCTTCTCAGTCGATTCGGTATTGACCGCGATCGGCATGGTCGAGCCGTCAAATTACACCAGCGCCCCGGTGCCCTACACGGGCGTGCCCTGGCCCCCGCTGGTCATCATGAGTAGTGCGATTGTGCTGGCGATTGCCGTGATGCTTGGCTTTGCTGGGGTACTCGCGCGATTTATCGAGCGGAATCCCACCATCAAGATGTTGGCGCTGTCGTTCCTGCTCCTGATCGGCGTGGTGCTCGTCGCCGAGGGCCTGCACCAGCACATCCCCCGCGGCTACATCTACTTTGCCATGGGCTTCTCGCTCATGGTCGAACTCCTGAATATGAAGCTGATCTCCAGTAAAATCGCTAAACTTGAGGCGCGGGTACATAAACAGCCTCATGGCCCGCGCTGAGCAATACCTAGTCAATCAAGCATCAGTTCGGGTCGCTCCGATCGCAAAAGCTCCTATCAATAGGGTGCGCACGATCACGTTGTAACTGGTGATTCCTTGCAGGCCAGTACATTGAGTTTCAATACTCATTACTTGATGAACGGCGTCTACGATTGGGCGACACCGGCCGGTCTGCCGATAAAGCAGTTGCCATCTTAAACCCGCACTCAGCGCTAACACGAGAATAGACTGCTTGACAACACTTACCGCGAAGCCCGACACCGATGCCTCCGGCCGACTGTTCAGCGTTTTTGCCTCCGCCTGGGCCGGCTACGCACTGATCCACTGCCTGGTGACTTACCTCGGCTGGTTCCGCATGTCCCATCCGATGGAAGTGACCCAGCACACGCTGGTGATCACCTCCGCACTGATCGTGCTTGGCCGACCCTCCTCGGTGCCCCGTCTGATGCTGTTGTGCGTCGTGATGATCTTCATGAAGCTGTGGGATGCGCCGTCCTGGCCCAACCACATCTTTCACACGCTGCTGGTCAACCTGATGCTCATGGGCATCTGCCTCTTTCGACTCCTGCACCGCCCGGCAGGCCAGGACTGGCACGCCGCGGTCGGGCAGACCTTCGCCCCTATTGGCCGGCTATCCATGATGGCCCTGTACTTCTGGGTCGTCGTTCACAAGCTCAACTGGGACTACCTCAACCCCCAGATCAGTTGCGGCTGGATCCTCTACACCGAAGTGGTTGAGTTCATGCAGTCGATGTTCGGCATCGCGCTGCCGCAGCATGACTGGATGCAGTACCCCTGCCTGCTGGGGGCGCTGATCATCGAGGCCCTGATCCCGCTGCTGCTGTTCTGGCGACCGACGCGTAAGGCCGGGCTCCTGCTCGGACTGGTCTTTCACTTTTCGCTGACGTTCCATCGCAACGAATACATCAGTAGTTTCTCGCTGATGATGTACGCCCACTACACGCTGTTCCTAACCGACTCGGCTAGGCAAGCCATGATCAACTGGTGGCTTTCCACCGCACTGGGCAGACGTGCCGCTGGCGGGCGCGGGCTGCTGATGCCGGGCCTGGGC